>CAXUCT010000144.1:0-7689 GCA_964249415.1 uncultured Bryobacteraceae bacterium
TGGCGGGGCTTTTCGCGATTCCTCTGCGGCAAGCCGTGCTGGTTCCGGCCTTCTGGTTTGCGGCCAAAGCCGGAATCCTGCTCTTTGTCTATAGCTGGATTCGCGGGACGCTCCCCCGATTCCGGTATGACCAACTGATGCACTTCGCATGGACGTTTTTATTTCCTTGCGCGTTGATTAACTTACTGCTAACCGCGTTCTGCGTGGCGGTATTTTAGACGGGGCGGCCATTCAATGGATACGATCCTCTTTCTCATCTTCGCAACTGTTGCGGTGGTTTGCGCGTTCAATCTGGTGTTGCAGAAGCATCCCATTTCGAGCGCATTGTCGCTGATCGGCGTAATGGGCTCACTCGCAGTTCTTTATCTGATGCTGGGCGCGGAATTAATCGCGATGGAACAGATGAATGTCTATGGCGGCGCCGTAATGGTGTTGTTTATCTTCGTCATCATGCTGCTGAACGCCGGAACTGAGAAGGCTTCAACGAAATCATGGTTTGCGCAGATTGTAGGGCTTCCATTGCTGCTGGCCCTTGTGGCGCTGCTGGCGTATCTGATTCAGCGCGTCTTGCCTCCCATGCGCTCAGTAGAATTTGGAAGCTGGTGGGGTGGAACGGCCGAACACATTGGGCAGATGCTCTTTACTTCCTACTTATTGCCATTTGAGGTGGTCTCCATTCTGATCCTCATTGCCATTCTTGGCGCCGTGGTGCTGGCGCAGAGGGAGATTGAATAGGTTATGCCGCAGTTACCGCCTGTTCCAATTTCCTGGTATCTGACCCTGAGCGCGATTCTGTTTGCGCTGGGCGCGGCAGGATTTATTTACCGCAAAAGCGTCATCACCGTATTCATGTCCATTGAGCTCATGCTGAACGCCGTCAATCTCAGCTTCGTATCCTTTTCTTACCAACTGCGCCGGGTAGACGGGCATATCTATTCATTCTTCGTCATGGTCGTGGCGGCTGCGGAAGCGGCAGTCGGACTTGCCATTATCTTGACGGTTTTCAAGAATCGCGGCACGCTGCAGATCGACGACGTCGACTCTATGAAGCTCTGATCCAAACCGCAAATGACTCTCTGGCTTATTCCCTTTTTCCCACTCATCGGATTTTTAATAAATGGCCTGTTCGGCAGGCGTCTCTCGAAGCCAGTCATCAATGTGATTGCGGTCGGTTCGGTAGCAGCGTCATTCGCGTGCGTTATCGCGCTGCTGTTTATGCTTTATCCGATCAACACGCCTTACGGGGAACACTACTATACCTGGATTCAGAGCGGCTTTCTCCAAATTGGCTGCGACTTATTTATTGACCGCCTGACTGCGGTGATGCTGCTGGTTGTGACCGGCGTCGGACTGCTGATCCATACTTACGCGATAGGTTACATGGAGCATGAAGGCGGCTATTATCGCTTCTTTAGCTACTTGAACCTGTTCATGTTCTTCATGCTGGTGCTGGTGCTTGCTTCGAACCTGCTGCTGATGTTCGTCGGGTGGGAAGGCGTGGGGCTCTGTAGTTACCTGTTGGTGGGCTTCTACTTCACCGAAAGGTTTGCAACCGATGCTGCAAACAAGGCCTTCATCGTGAACCGCATTGGAGATTTCGGCTTCATGCTCGGCATGCTGCTGACGGTGATTACCTTCAAGACGCTCGATTTTGGCAGGATCGCAGCGGGAGTTGCCGGCATGCCGGTTGAGGTTACTGTTGGGACCTTGACAGCTATTACTCTGCTGCTGTTTGTCGGCGCCACGGGCAAATCAGCCCAGCTACCGCTTTACGTGTGGCTGCCGGATGCCATGGCCGGTCCTACTCCCGTATCGGCGTTGATCCATGCCGCCACCATGGTGACAGCGGGCATTTACATGATCGCGCGCCTGTCATTCCTCTACAATCACGCGCCCCGCGCGATGGCCGTAGTTGCAGTGATTGGATTGCTGACGGCGGTATTCGCCGCAACCATCGGCATCACGCAGAACGATATCAAGAAAGTGTTCGCTTACTCGACCGTCTCGCAGCTCGGCTATATGTTTCTGGGCGTCGGGCTGGGCGCGTATTCAGCGGGCATCTTTCATCTCATGACGCACGCTTTTTTTAAAGCGCTGCTTTTCCTGGGCGCCGGAAGCGTGATTCACGGGTTGGGTGGTGAGCAGGATCTGCGGCACATGGGCGGACTACGAAAGGCCATGCCGATCACGTTTGCCACGCTGGGCGTGGCTAGCCTCGCTATCTCCGGGTTCCCTGGCTTTTCAGGTTTCTTCAGTAAGGACGCGATCCTTGCGGCGGCTTATGTGCAAGCGCCCTGGATGTTTTGGGTAGGCGCGCTTACGGCCGGTGTTACCGCTTTTTATGTGTTCCGAGCGTACTTCCTTGCATTCTTTGGCGATTACCGCGGGCATCATTATCCGCACGAATCGCCGCCTGTGATGACGCTGCCCCTGATTGCGTTAGCTTTGCTAGCGTTCGGCGGTGGTTACTTAAGCGTCCCGAAGTGGCTCGCGCCTATGTTTCCACTCTCAGGGCAGGAAAACTTAACTCCGATGATCATTTCGGCGTCGCTCGGGATCGTCGGAATCCTCCTGGCCTTCTTTGTATACGTAGTCCGGCCAGCAGTGGCCGAGTCACTCAGAACCGCCGCAGGTCCTTTCTACACGCTGGTGTCGAATAAGTACTACGTAGATGAATTCTACTCGGCGGCTGTCGTGAAGCCGCTTGAGGGCATCTCGCGGTTCGTGCTGTGGCGGGGAGTCGACGAAGGGTTGATCAATAACTCTCTCGTGAACGGCCTAGGACGGACGGTGCGCGGCTGGGGCTCGCTGCTGCGGCAGTTGCAATCCGGCAGCATTCGCAATTATGCGACGTGGATACTAGCCGGCTCGCTGCTGGTGATCTTTGTTCTTGGGTTGGCGGGAGGTGCGCGATGAATCTACTTGCCGTTGCGTTGGTACTTCCCCTGATTGGCTTCTTCGTTGTCCTGTTTATCCGGCGCGATTCGAGCGGTCCGTTCTTCGTCGCTTTCTTAACTACGGCCGTTACCTTCATCGTGTCGCTGGGACTAATCGGGACCGCTCTGGCGAATGGCAGCCAATTTAGCTCGGTTGTGGACCTGCCCTGGGTGGACAGCGGGGGATTGCACATCCGGCTTCACCTGGGAGTGGATGGTCTGAATCTATGGCTAGTGCTGCTAACAACCCTCTTGCTTCCCATTGCAGCGTGGATTTCGCGGACGATGATCAAAGAGCGTCAGAAGAGCTTTTTTGCACTGCTTATGCTGTTTGAGTTTGGGCTGATTGGAGTTTTCACAGCACTCGACCTGTTCGTGTTTTATGTGTTCTGGGAAGTGGCACTGGTTCCCATGTATCTCATGGTGGGCGGTTGGGGCAGCGGGAAGCGTGGCGCGGCCGCTGTGAAATTCTTCGTATACACCATGCTGGGATCCGTGCTGATGCTGGGCTCCATTCTGTATGTGTACAGCCAAACGGGCAGCTTCGATTATGTGGATATGATGAACGCGATGGGCTCTGGGCGGGTGGTTTTCACGCCGGCTCAGCAACTGGGCGTGTTCCTGGGATTCTTCGCGGCGTTCGCTGTGAAGGTGCCGATTTTTCCGCTGCACACCTGGTTACCGGACACCTATACGCAGGCGCCTACACCGGCGACTTTTCTGCTGGCGGCCGTGATGTCAAAGATGGGGGTTTATGGCCTGATTCGCTATTCGCTGAGCATCGCGCCGATGGGTGCGCACCGCTGTTCGCGTTGGATTGCAGCGCTGGCGATTATTGGCATCATCTATGGCGCGCTGATTGCATTGGTTCAGACGAACCTCAAGCGTCTCATCGCCTACTCGTCCGTGAGCCATTTGGGGCTCATTGTGCTCGGAATCTTTTCTTTTACGCAGCAAGGGGCGGACGGCGCCGTGTACCAGATGATTGCGCACGGCCTTTCGACCGGGGCGCTGTTCTTGCTGGTGGGATATTTGGAGCAGCGCCGCGGGTCGACCGAGATTGCCGACTTTGGCGGCATCGCCACACCTGCTCCCGGCTTAGCGACCGTATTTATGATCGCGCTGCTGGCGAGTATTGGTCTTCCGGTGTTGTGCAACTTCGTGGGCGAGTTTCTACTGCTGCAAGGCGCGGCAATTGCGAGGTTCGCGTGGGCGGCTTGGGCCGCAGTGGGCGTGATTCTTTCGGCCGCGTATATGTTGTGGATGTACCAACGGACCTTTCTTGGGAAGCTTCACCACCCAAACCTGCCATTCGCCGACCTAAGGGGGCGTGACTGGGCGCCGTTGTTGCCGTTGATCCTTCTCATGGTTTGGCTCGGCAGCTATCCTCAGTCCTTCATGCCGCCGATTACTGCGGCGACAGCACGTCTTTTAGATCAGACCAGCATGAGCAATGAGTACCGAGTGAAGCTGACCGTTCCCCCAACAAGTCAGGTCGCAGAGGTTAGACATGCCCGGTAACTTTCAGCCTCAAGCCTCTGAGTACCTGCGTTTCCTGCCTGAGATCATCCTGAGCATTGTTGGAATCGCTGTCATGATGCTAGAGGCGGTGGCGAGAGGCAAGCGGACCTATCTCGGAGTAATCTCGTTGATTGGAATCGCCGCGGCGTTCGGCGGCAATATTTGGGCGTACACGAACCTGGGCGGCGCCTTCCAGGGCATGATTGCCATTGATGCTTACGGCACGTTCTTTCGGGGGCTGGTTCTGGTCGTAGGCTTTTTGTGCATATTGGCCTCATTCAGTTACCTGGAACGGGAGCAGGCGCAGAGAGGCGAGTATTACGCCTTGATGCTGTTTTCCCTGGTTGGGCAGTGCATCCTGTGTACGGCCAGCGATCTGATCATGGTGTTTATCGGGCTTGAGATCTCGTCCATCGCCACGTACATTTTGGCTGGCTTTCTACGCGATGACCGGCGTAATAATGAGTCTGCCCTGAAGTACTTCCTGCTGGGGTCGTTTGCAACTGCATTCCTGCTATATGGAATCGCCTGGATTTACGGTTTGCTGGGATCAACGAATCTCGAAGCGATCCGGCAGGCGCTCCAAGGGCAGCATTCCACTGTGTTGGTCGGCCTGGCCATGGCGCTGCTGTTTGTAGGCTTCGCCTTTAAGGTCTCCGTAGCACCATTTCAGATCTGGGCGCCGGACGTGTATCAGGGCGCGGCGGCTCCTGTAAGCGCGTTTATGTCAGCGGGTCCGAAAGCGGCGGCGTTTGCCGTGTTCTTCCGGGTGTTCATGACCTCCTTCCGTCCAATGGACGAGCGTTGGATTCCATTGGTGTGGGGATGCGCCCTGCTCACGATGGTAGTCGGTAATTTTGGTGCATTGCTGCAGACCAATGTAAAGCGGCTAATGGGATATAGCTCGATCGCGCATGCCGGATATGTGATGGTGGCATTGACCGCTGCCTCGCAGATTGGCTTGGCAGCCGCGATGTTTTATCTCGCTTCGTATGCGCTGATGAATATCGGAGCGTTCGCGGTGATCAGCCACGTGGCTTCGCGCAACGAACGTTATGTGAAGATCGAAGACCTGGCCGGCTTGGGAAGGCGCGAACCAGTCACAGCGGCGCTGCTGGCGGTGTTTGTGTTCTCCTTGATTGGCGTCCCTCTGACGGGCGGGTTCTTCGGCAAGTTCTATGTCTTCCAAGCGGCGCTAGACTCCCATCTGGTCTGGCTGACGGTTCTGGGCTTAATCAACAGTGCGATTGCGGCCTACTATTACCTGAAGATCATCGTCGCGGTCTACATGCATGACCCGGTGGCTGCGACGGAACATCTCCCGCCACCTTCGCCCAGCTTGTGGCTGGCGATTTGGGGCAGCGCGATTGGAACGCTGATCCTGGGGATTTTTCCTTCAACTATCTTGGGGTTTGCATCTATGTCGGCGGCAGCCTTGCGTTAGAAGTGAGCCGGTAACTCCGTAATCTTTTCGACTCGCAACAGCCGGGGATGGAACTCGGGCACTTGCTCATGTTCTAAGCTCCAGGTGCGTGGGTGGGGAACATAGACGGCATTCAAGCCTGCGGCAAGAGCCGGATTGATATCCGACTTGGGAGAGTTACCGATCATCCACGTTCTGGCGGGATGAAGCCCGCGCTCCTCGGCGAGGGCGCAATAGGCAGTTTGGTTCTTCTCTTTTACGATGGCGGCGTGCGCGAAGTGCTCCGCTATGCCAGAGCGGTCAATCTTGATTCGTTGCTCGTCCGGATCGCCCTTGGTGAATATGGTGAGCTCATGTCGCGAGGACAGTTCCTCGACCGTTTGCGCGACGCCAGGGAGCAGTTCGATAGGCTGTTCGAGAATGGCGTGAGCGAACTCTTTGACCTTTGCCAAATCGGTTTCGGAAATGTGGTGCTCGGAAAGCTTTTGATAACACGCTGCAAGATTGCGGCCGAAATTACGCGAGCCGTAGCCGTGGATTTTGGCATTGGCGATTTCGATGTCATCGAGCACGGCACGAATCGCCTCGGGTGACAGGGAGGAATGGGCCAAATAGGCGCAGAACCGATCGAAGGCCGCTTCGAAGTAGATGTTGTTCTCCCATAACGTATCGTCGGCGTCGAAAATCAGGTGCTGGCGTATCATGTGCTCGTCACATGCTTGGCGTGGCCATTCTGGGGCGCGACTCTCTTGGCGCGCGTGATGTGCTCCTGCTGAGCGATGTACTGCGGCACAATCTTGACTAGATACTGAAGCCTTTCGACCTCAGAGCGCAGCGACAAAATGGTTTGCCTCTTGTCCTGATCGGAAAGGAAGCGGGCCATGTAAAAACTAAGCCGAGAAGCTTTTTCAGAATCTGAATCTTCCTCCGCGTTTGGCCTTTCTACTTCTGCCAGCTTGCGGTAAGCGGCGCCGGCCTTCTCCCGCAGATCACCGGGCACCTCGCTGACGTCTTCGTCATCAAAGAACTCGACCGCGGCCCGGAGGTACGGCTTCTCCTGATCTAGAGACTCGATTCGGAAGCGTCGCTGACCGGACGCCAGCAAATCCAAACGACCGTCCGGGTATTTGCGCAGCACGTTGACGACAGTTGCGGTACAGCCGATGTTGACAATGCCTTCATCTTTGGCGAGCACGACCCCGAATTCCGATTCAGCGGCAATCACATCCGACATCATCTCCCGGTAGCGTTCCTCGAATATGTGCAGCGGCAACGGCATCGCAGGCAGCAGGACCACTGAAAGCGGGAACAAGGGAAGTAACTGCTGAGCCATACGACTATTATCGGGTCAGGCAGCCGAAGACACGTGTTCGCGGGGTGTAACTTGGGGCAAGTAAACGACAAATTATTATCGTAAGAAGTGAGGGACTTGCAAAATTGCTGCCTGGGCAGTTCGGTAGGGGACACGCCTGCACCTCGGACGCTGGCGGTTGTACGACGGTTAACCCGGAGTGTCCCCGAGAGGCTGCGTTGCAAGTGGCTGAAATGACGCTGAAGCTGAAGCGCACGCCGGGACTTTATCTTGTGGGCTTTATGGCTTCCGGCAAGACCACGGTAGGGGCTGCGCTGGCTGCGGAACTGGGGTGGCCGTTCACGGACATCGACAGGAAGATTGAGGCGCAAGAGGGTAAGGCGATCGCCCAAATTTTTCTGGAGCGCGGCGAAGAAGCATTTCGCGATTTGGAGGCGAAAGCGATTCGCGAGCAGGTAACGCGGATCGAGAGGGGGTTGCCATGCGTGGTGTCGCTG
>CAXUCT010000144.1:7699-10545 GCA_964249415.1 uncultured Bryobacteraceae bacterium
CCCCCCCCCGCCGCCCCCCCCGCGGCCCCCCCGCCCCGCGCCCCCGGGGCGCGGAGCTTCCGTACAACCCGACAATTGGGAGCTGATCGGCAACAACGGGATTACGGTTTGGCTGGATTGCCCTATTGAGATGGTGCACCGGCGCTTGGGAGACGATACGACACGGCCGCTGGCGCAGAACCGAGCCGGGCTGGCGCGGTTGTTTGAGACGAGACGGCCCTTCTACGCGCGAGCGGACTATCGCATCGAAGTCGATTGCGATGACGTGGATGCGATCGTCCATAGAATTCTTCAACTTCCTATTTTCTAATCTTCTTGCGATCTCGCCCAAAACAGCTTCGACGCGACGCTCTCGACATCTTCGGGGCTGCGGTTGCGGCGGTCCATGCAGGCGAAGCTGTGCGGCGGAACCTTTCCGTTCGGGGCAGGATTTTGCGAGCAGGGCCGGTCGAGCGATTGTCTCTGGATGCGTTCGATCGTATCTTTCTGGTGGCGGCAGGCAAAGCGGCAGTGCAGATGGCGGGCGCGACGGAGACGATTCTCGGGGAACGGCTTAGCGGCGGGATTGCCGTTACGAAGTACGGCCACGCCGGGAAGCGCTTGCGAAGACTGCGCGTGATTGAGGCTGGGCATCCGATTCCTGACGTTGCCGGTCTCAGAGCCTCGCAGGCGGTTCGTGAACTGCTGCAGCAGTTGAATGCTCGTGATCTTCTGGTGGTGGCGGTCTCGGGCGGCGCGTCGGCTCTGCTCCCGTCTCCAGTAGGGGCGGTCAATCTGAGAGCAAAACAGAGGACGACCGATCTTCTGTTGCGTGCGAGCGCGAATATCATAGAGCTGAACGCGGTTCGAAAGCACCTTTCGACGCTGAAGGGTGGTGGGCTGGCGGTGCTGGCGTATCCCGCGACGGTTGTGAGTCTGCTGCTATCGGATGTAATTACCGATCCGCTGGATGTCATAGGATCGGGGTTGACGGCGCCTGATACGTCTAACTTTGCAGATGCCCGGCGTGTCTTAGAGAAATACAGCCTCGTCGACCGGGTGCCGCGAAGCGTGCGGGATCATCTGGAAGCCGGTGTGGCTCAAGAGGTTACCGAGACGCCGAAGTCCGGCGACCCGATTTTCAAGAACGTGCACAACGTTGTGATCGGCAGCAACCGGCTTGCCCTGGATGCGGCGGCACAACATGCGAAGCTGCTCGGGTACAAGCCGCTGATTCTGTCGAGCACGCTCGAAGGCGAGACGCGCGAAGTGGCGGGAGTGCACGCGCAGATTCTCCGGGAAGTGGTCAGCTCCGGTCACCCGATCTCTTCACCTGCGTGTATCGTGTCGGGCGGCGAGACCACAGTTAGGGTGCGAGGGCGCGGAAAGGGCGGCCGCAATCAGGAGTTTGCGTTGGCGGCGGCGATTGGGATTGCCGGGCTACCTAATGTGCTCGTGTTGAGCGCGGGCACGGATGGAACAGACGGTGCGACGGACGCTGCTGGAGCGATCGCGACGGGTGAAACCGCCGGGCGCGCGAAGACATTGGGGCTCGATGCGGCGGAGCATCTCCGGGAGAACAATGCGTATCCTTTCTTCCATGCACTTGGCGATCTGGTGAAGACTGGGCCGACGGGGACGAACGTGATGGACGTTCACTTGCTACTCGCCAGATGATGCGTCGTCGGTGGGTTGATAGAAGCTGAGTGAGTTATCGCCTTGTCTGAGGACGCGAAATTTCTGGAGAATTCTGTAGCGAGGTTCGAGCGTGAGATTAGAGGAGTGTTGCGCGATGGCGAGGCTGCAGCCGGTTTGGGCGAGCGCTTCGAGCGAATCGCCGTATTCCTTTTCCTGGTCATAGGGCGGGTCAACGAAAGCGATATTCGGCTTGTAGTTCGGGATTAGAGCGGCTGCCTTGCCGCGGATGAGCGCGGCTTCGCTTTCGATCTCGAGCGACTGCAAGTTTGCCCGGACGATGACTAAAGCTTGCGAATTTCGCTCAATTAAGATGATGTGCGCGGCACCGCGACTAAGGGCTTCAATGCCCACGGCTCCGCTGCCGGCGTAGGCGTCGAGAAAGACTGCGCCCTGTATGCGTGGAGCGAGCACGTTGAACAAAGCTTCACGCAGGCGATCAGGCGTAGGGCGGACCTGGAGGCCGGGAACACTCTTGAGTTGGCGGCTGCGAAAGCGGCCAGCAATAACTCTCATCCTTTAGCCCACTTGAACCAAGCCGTACTTGCGTTGCCAGTGTTCCCCGATGTAGCGCACGATGGCGCGGAGGTCTTCGGATTTGGAATCCTCTTTGAGGAATCGTTGGGCCTCCGCGCGCGCGCTTTCGAGAATGTCTCCGTCCCGCATCAGGTCGGCGAGCCTAAGTCCGGGTACTCCCGATTGCTTGGTGCCGTAGAACTCACCAGGGCCGCGCAGCTTCATGTCCATCTCGGCTATGTAGAATCCGTCATTAGATTCGACCAGGGTGCGGATGCGCTCTTTCGCGATGTCGCTGAGCTTGCCGGTGACCAGCACGCAGTAACTTTGGTGAGGGCCACGGCCTACGCGACCGCGCAACTGATGGATCTGGGCCAAACCGAAGCGTTCCGCTTGCTCAATCACCATCACGGAGGCGTTGGGCACGTCGACGCCGACCTCGATAACGGTGGTTGAGACAAGGATCTTTATGGCGCCTGATTGGAAGCTTTGCATGGTGGCTTCTTTTTCATCAGAGGGCATGCGGCCGTGTAAAAGGCCGACACGGATATTGGGGAAGACCTTTTGAGAGAGGTGTCCGTGCATTGTTTCAGCGGCTTTCACCGCTGCAAGCTCGGTCTTTTCCGTCTCTTCGACGACGGGATAAACCACATAGG
>CAXUCT010000145.1:0-10537 GCA_964249415.1 uncultured Bryobacteraceae bacterium
CTTTTCTGTTTCCCCAACGGAACAACTCGCTTCTCTGTTGACCTCCGCGGGCATTCAGCACGAGCGCGAAGAGGATCTCATTGTGGAGCGCGAGGTCGCCGCCAGCGGTAAGTCGCGTGCTTTTGTGGCAAATCGCCCTGTCACGACAGCTTTCCTCCGGGACCTCGCTCCGGCGCTCGGTGACATTCACGGCCAGAACGAGCAGCAGTTGCTGTTTACCGCCGCAGCGCAGCGGGAACTGCTCGATGAATACGCCGCCACCGGTGATCTGGTTGCACGCGTGTCGCAGGCCTACGCCGAGTGGTGGGAACTGGGCCAAAAGCTGGACGAGCTTAGCCAGAATGAGCAGGAAAAGCTTAGGCTGCTGGACCTGTGGGCCTTCCAGCGCAAAGAGATCGACGCAGTCCAGCCGCTTCCGGCGGAAGATACTGAGTTGCAATCCGAAAGAAAAATTCTGCAGAACGTAACGCGCCTCGAGGAGAGTGCCACGGCTGCATTCGCGCTTTTATATGAAGCGCCCGATAGCGCCACGACCCAACTGAAGCAGGCATTGAAGCGCCTCGATGAGCTGATTCGTATCGACGACAGCCTCACGGAAACGGGAGCCAGCTTGAGACAGGCAGCGGTGCTGATCGACGAAGGCGCGTATGCTCTTCGCGACTACCTTGGGCGCTTAGAGGGCGATCCGGCAAGGCTCGAAGATGTGGAAACCCGGCTGGACGCTCTCCATCGATTGAAGCGTAAATACGGGCAGACGGTAGAGGAGGTAATTGCTTTCCGCGATGAGGTGGCGCGCCGCGTTGATGAAGTAGAGAACGCCAGCGAGCACAAAGCCGCACTTGAGAAACAACGCGCGGCTTTGGCCGGTCAATACGAAAAGCTGGCCGGGGAGCTGAGCGATGCGCGGACGGCGGCGGCAGCGAAGTTAAGCAAGGGAGTGGAAGTTGAGTTGAAGGCGCTCGCGATGAGCGGGACTCAGTTTCAAATCTCCGTCAAGCAGGGTGCATGGACCGTCACCGGGCTCGACGAAGTAGCGCTGCTGGTCTCGCCCAACCGGGGTGAAGAACTGAAACCCATCGAAAAGATCGCCTCCGGCGGCGAGCTTTCGCGCATCGCTCTTGCGTTGAAGACTGCCACAGGCGACGACAAGAATCAGCAGCCCGGAATACACACGCTGGTGTTCGATGAGGTGGACGCAGGTGTCGGGGGCGCGGCTGCGGCGGCGGTAGGCCGGAGATTGAAAGCGTTGTCGCGGACTAACCAGGTAATCTGCGTGACGCACCTGGCGCAGATCGCAGGTTTTGCGGACCACCATTATGCGGTCGCAAAAAAAGAGAAGAAAGGACGCGTGACAACCGAGATTACGGAGTTGCCGCGCGACCAGCGCGCGCGCGAAATAGGGCGCATGTTGTCAGGCGAGCAGATTACGCCCGAGGCGCTGAAACAGGCCGAGCAACTAATGCAAGCTGGAGCAAGCGCATGAAAGACAAGGGATTGTCAAAGGCCGTGCTGGCGCTGAATTGCGGCTCTTCCTCGCTGAAATTTGGTCTCTACCGATGCGAGGAGGACGCTGTCGCACTGCTGGCTGAAGGAGAAGCTGAGGAGATTGCCGGCGCGAACGCTTCCTTCTGGATGAAGGGCAGCGAACAACGCGAGAAACGCACTGACAAGCTGCCCTTGCCGGATCATGCCGCAGCTCTTACACATGCTTTAGAGGAGCTGAAGGGGATGGGTACGCCGGAGCCGGACGCTGTGGGCCATCGCTTTGTGCACGGAGGGCCGAAGCTCCGCGACCACCAGCTCATCACGGCCCAAGTTGCAGCTGAGCTGCGCTCGGCCGTAGATTACGCGCCGCTACATCTTCCGGCGGCCTTAGCTACGCTCGACGCGATGCAAAAGCTGCTCCCGAGCGTTCCGGAAGTGGCGTGTCTTGATACGGCTTTTCATCGCGGCATGCCGGAGGTGAGCAAGACCTATGCATTACCGGAGAACGTTCGGCAGCTAGGGGTGGAGCGTTATGGGTTTCACGGCTTGTCTTTAGAGTCGATTGTGAGTCAATTGCAAGAGTTACCGGAAAGGCTAGTTGTGGCCCATCTGGGGAATGGCTCCAGTATCACGGCTATTCATCGTGGTCAATCGGTTGATACGAGCATGGGGCTGACGCCTACCGGAGGTGTGATGATGGGTACCCGCTGTGGTGATTTAGATCCGGGCATCACCATTTACTTGATGCGCCATGGCTACGGCAATCCTGGCGTGCTAGAAAAACTCTTCGACAAGCAGTCAGGACTGCTGGGCGTGTCCGGTAAAACCAGCGATGTGCGGGAGCTGCTGAGCGCGCGCGGAACAGATCAGCAGGCGGACCTGGCGCTGCGCATGTTCTGTTATCAGGTGCGAAAGACGGTCGCGGCGATGGCAGCGGCGCTGGGCGGAATAGACGCGCTGGTGTTCACGGGCGGCATTGGAGAGCACGCGGCGGAAGTGCGAAACGAGATCAGTTCAGGGCTCGAGTTTCTCCGCGGGTTTCAAACCTTAGTGCTGCCGTCCCAAGAAGACCTGCAGATCGCCAAGATCACCGCGCGCTTGGCCGGATTCCGAAGCGGCGCAGGACAGCGCCCAACGTAGCTTTAGATTCCTCTATGCCCAGCAGCATGGTTCCACCCAAATAAATAGCGCCGTACACTGGCAGCACTACGGAAGCAAGCAGAATGGGATGCGGCGTGCTGAGCATGGTCTTGGTGAAGTAAGCTACGGCCGCCCCGGCGAAGGCGACCGCCCAAAGCTTCAGAGTGAAGGTGGCTCGCAGACCTGTATCGCCGATACGGTCGTGTAAGGCCCGGCGAAGCAGCGCGAACTCGACCCAGCCCGCCAGTCCAGCAGAGGCTGTTAGTCCGGCGGCCCCCCACTTGGCATCAACGCCCAACCAGTGCGGCAGCAGCAGGGCGAAGATGAGCCCTAAGGCAGTTGTAAGGACGACCCGCACGACAGCAAAGCGCAGCGGTGTGCGGGTATCGAACAGAGCATAAAACGCGGCAGAGTACAGCCGTCCCAGGGAGGTGGCCAGGAGCCCCACCGCCGACCCCGCCAGTACGGACCAGAGATAGATTGCGTCTGAGTGGCTGAAGCGGCCGGCTTGGTAGAGAGCTGCTCCGATGACATCGCCGAGCACGAGAAAGGCAACCGCCGAAGGCACGATGAAGAACGCGATGCGGCCCAAACCAGCCGCAAGGCGCCGGCGAAGGAAAGCGGCGGTTTCTTCCTCTGTCCCCACCGCGCTCGAAAAAGCCGGAAGCTCCGAGGCGGTCACGGAGGTGCTGAAGAGGCTGAAAGGAAGAATGGAGATGGCTTGTCCGTAGCCTAATATGGCGACCGACCCAAGGGGCAGATTGCTGGCGATCATCTGGTCGATATAGCCGCTGATTTGGACTACGCCGCGGCTGAGAAAGATGGGACCGAAACTGCGCATGACGGAGCGAACGTGCTCGGATCGCGACTTGATCACCGGGCGAAAGCCGGGGATTACTCGCAACACGCGCGGAAGCTGCACCAGGAACTGTAAGGCATAACCGGCGACGAATCCCCAGGCAAGTTCGAGAACCAGTCGCTCTGGGCGCGCCTGACGGCCCAACACAATCAAGACCAGGATCACAGTGAGGTTCACCGCGACGGGCGAAAGATACGAGAGCAGGAATCGGCGATGGCTGTTAAGGACACCCAGACACCAGGCACTCATGACCAGGACGGCCGTTCCTGGAAACAGAATACGGGCTATTTGAATGGTCAGGAGCCGTTTCTCACCCCCAAATCCAGGGGCGATGAGATTAATCAACGCTGGCGCAAATAGGACTCCCAGGAGCGCCGAGAGCGAGCAAACTAATGCGAGAATGCCAAAGATGGCGGCGGCCAGATGCTCCGCCTCTCGGTCTTGATTATGGGCGCGTAGCTTTTAATTGACGGTAACAAACGCGGCGGATACGACGCCTTCGCCAAAGAGAAGGCTGACCACATTCGGATGCGAAACGCAGCCCGGAAGGCATCCGCAGCGATGGTTTCGACGCCAAAGTATTTGCCGATGAAGTGTTCGCGGACTAAGCCGGTGAGCCGGCTACCCAGAATTCCGAGCGCTACCCGCGAGGATGCTCCCAGGCTAGGTCCATCGGCCACACTGACATTTTGTCGATTCGATGTACGTATACGAACTTGCAATGGGGCGAAGAGTACTTAGAGAGTAACAACTCCGGCGAATTTAAATGTTGGGTTCGCGCATCCATCAAAGAACAAGGATTGTGAGATGAAATCGAAAGTCGCGGTATCGAGGAGCTTGGCAATCGGAGTTTTGGGAACGGCTTGCTTGTTCGCGCAGCAGCCTCCCATCAAGCAAGTTGGAAACAAGCCGCCGGCGGTTCCGAACCCTGAGAAGATGGGCGTCCTTAAGCAACTGAGTACGTCATTCGAAGAGATCTCGCAACATTCCGGACGCGCCGTGGTGCAGATCTTTGTCCGCAGCTACATCACTTCGGAGGCCTCAGAAAACAATGGCGAATTACTTACCGCGGAGAACAGCAGCGGATCCGGTATCATCCTAAGTCCGGATGGGTTCATTCTCACAAACGCTCATGTTGTGAAGAACGCCCACAGCGTGAAGGTTCAACTGAACATACGAGCCGAAGCGGAAGTGCGCGAGCAAGGAGACCGGACTTACAACCGGGCCATCACGGGCAAGCTGGTGGGAGAGGATCGTGAAAGCGATCTGGCCGTCATAAAGATCGATAAGCAGAACTTGCCTTATTTGGTGTTTGGCGATTCAGACGAGTTGAAGCAAGGGCAGATCGTGCTGGCTCTAGGGAATCCGCTGGGATTGGACAATTCCGTTAGCTTGGGGGTTGTCAGCGCCGTAGCCCGGCAGGTAAAGCCCGACGAACCCATGGTGTACGTGCAAACGGATGCACCTATCAATCCTGGAAACAGCGGGGGCCCGCTAGTGGATGCGGAGGGTCGCGTGGTTGGCATCAACACCTTCATCCTGACGCAATCCGGCGGCAGCGAGGGAATCGGTTTTGCCGTTCCGAGCAATATTGCTCGTGATGTTTACAGGCAGTTGAAGACACAGGGGCATGTGCATCGCGCGCAACTCGGCTTAGTGGGGGAGACGATCACTCCCGAGATGGCTGAAGGGCTCGGCCTGGAGACTGCTCACGGCGTGGTGGTTTCGGATTTAGAGCCCGAGGGCCCTGCGGCGTATGGCGGTGTACAGATTGATGACATTGTCGTGGGACTGAACGGGCGGCGCATGTCGAGCGTACATGAGCTTAATGCAAATATCTATCGCCTGGCACCCGGCACGAAGGTCAACTTGCGTATCCAGCGAGGGGATGAGCAGTCCGAGGTTTCGGTTGTCACCGAAGAGCAGTCCGGGGGCGAGCTGGATGCGCTGGCGGACATGGTGGATCCAGTGAATAATGTTGTCCCCGAGTTAGGCATTGTGGGGCTGGATATTACGAAGGCGGTGCTACAGCTCATGCCGGAACTGCGCCGGCCTGCGGGGGTAGTAGTGGCCGCGCGCAAAGCGAATGCTCCTTATTCGGGCGCGTTGCTTCAGACCGGCGATGTGGTTTATGCCGTCAACCGGCGAGTGGTTAATAATGTGGAGCAATTGCGGCAGATACTCGGGGGCATGAAGACCGGAGAGGCGGCCGTCCTGCTGGTGGAGCGGGACACGCACTTAATTTATGTCCCTTTAACACTCGATTAGCGTACCGTGAAGAGGGAAATGAATCACGGGCCTATCTCCAGTTTCATCAAACATCACTTTCGACACTTCAATGCCGCCACGCTGATCGAAGCCGCCGAAGCTTACATAGCGCATTTGAACCAGGGCGGCAAAATGTTCCTGACGCTCGCGGGCGCCATGAGCACGGCGGAACTCGGCATCTCACTAGCGGAGATGATCCGCCAGGGCAAGATCCATGGGATCTCCTGCACGGGGGCCAATCTGGAAGAAGACGTATTTAACTTAGTCGCGCATGACTTCTATGAGCGCGTGCCCCACTGGCGCGATCTGAAGCCGGAAGATGAGCAAGCGCTGCTTGAGCGGCACATGAATCGCGTAACCGACACCTGTATTCCGGAAGAAGAGGCGATGCGGCGCATCGAAGGCGTGATCTTGCAGGAATGGATGGCCGCCGACAAAAAGGGCGAGCGCTGGTTTCCGCACGAGTTCTTTTTTCGGATTTTGCAATCGCCGGATTTGCAGAAGAGCTTTCAAATTGATGCCAAGGACAGTTGGCTCTACGCGGCCATGGAACGCAATCTGCCGATGTTCGTTCCTGGGTGGGAGGATTCAACGCTCGGCAACATGTACGCCGGGCATTGCATCTCGGGGGACGTAAAGAACGTTCACACAGTGCGCACAGGAATCGAGTACATGATGTCGTTGGCCGACTGGTACAGCAAGACTTCGACCGAATCGTCGATCGGTTTCTTCCAGATCGGCGGCGGAATTGCGGGCGACTTTCCTATCTGCGTGGTTCCCATGTTGCGGCAGGACCTCGAGCGCGATGACATGCCGTTGTGGGGTTACTTCTGCCAGATCAGCGACTCCACGACCAGCTTCGGGTCCTATTCAGGGGCCATTCCGAACGAGAAGATCACGTGGGAGAAGCTGAGTATTGACACGCCGAAGTACGTGATTGAATCGGACGCCTCTATCGTCGCGCCGCTACTGTTTGCCTACGTGCTCGGCCTTTAGCGGCAAGAGCGGTCCTGGTATCTTGGAAAGATTCAAATGCGGTGAGGTGGCAGAGTGGTCGAATGCGGCGGTCTCGAAAACCGTTGAACCTTTACGGGTTCCGTGAGTTCGAATCTCACCCTCACCGCCAAAGGATCGAAACGGCGATGTGCTCAGCGTTAGCTCGATGTCTACATAGGGCGTGGCCGGCAGCGATCATGGGGATGGCGGGGCTGCTGAGCGGTCAAGAGGCCGCGCCAGCACTAGCTGACATTCCAGTTCACCTGCAGGTGGGTGCAGGCACGCCTTTGAGGGTCTATATAACGAAGCGAGTCTCCTATCGTGCGGGTGATGTCGTTTCCACCAAGCTCATTGAACCGGTCTGGGCGTTTGACCGGATCGTGCTCCCGGCAGGATCAATCGTTCAAGGGCAGGTTACAAGCTTAGAGGCGGTTTCAAACATGGCGCGTGCTACGGCTATGATCCGGGGTGATTTCACTCCGCTTAAGCACGCGGAGGTCAGCTTCAGCAAGCTTGTCCTTGTAGATGGCCGGGGACTTGATACCGAGACGGCACCGTCGCTTGGTCTCACTAGCATTTACGTTCCTCCGAAGCCGAATACGAAGGCTAAGCCAAATCAGAAACCGATTGACCCGAATACGAAAACCGCCAGGCTTCGGGCGCTTGCCAAACAGCAGGCGCAGGCTCAGATGAATGCAAGATCACAGGGGTTCCTCGCTTTGGTTCGGGCGCCAAACCGGCGCGAATGGCTGGAGGATTTCTTATGGAGCAAGCTGCCGTACCATCCGCAATGGTATCGGACGGGGACACGCTTTGACGCGATTCTAAGCAAGCCGCTGGATTTCGGTACCGTGCGTGTTGCGCAGGCCAGCTTAAAAGATGTCGGTGCTCCAGTGACGGCGGACCAAGCGGCAATGATTCAACTATCTAACACCGTGACATCCCTGGATGCGCGGGTAGGAGATCCGATTCGGGGAGTTCTGTCGACCCCGCTGTTTTCGCCTGACCATCAGCTGGTGCTTCCAGAAGGAACCGGCTTTCATGGAAAGGTGACGTTGGCGCGGCGCGCACGGATGTTCCATCGCGGCGGACAGCTTCGCTTCGTATTCGATCAGGTTCAGCCGCCCGAGTTCCTGCTGGCGGCAACAGCTCCCAAGGTGGAGCGAACGCAAGCTCAGCTGGCGGGAGCCGAAGGAAGTGATGGCCCAGTGACTGTGGATGCGGAAGGAACGGCTAAGGCAACGGAATCGAAGACACGTTTTTTGCGTCCGGTGATTGCGGGATTGATCGCGGCGAGATCGGCTGACAATGACGAGGGGAAGCAGGGTTCTTCCGCGGGTGGGAATGCGAATTACTCCGGGCGTTCGCTGGGCGGCTTCTCCGGGTTCGGCTTGTTAGGAACGGCAGCATCGCAAGGTCCGCGTCCTATTGGTACGGCATTAGGATATTACGGGCTGGCGTGGTCTGTGTACAGCACGGTTATTTCGCGCGGACGGGAAGTAACCTTCGAAAAGAATACGGCGCTGGCGATCCGCTTCGGCGCGCCGGTGAAAGGGCGTTAGCGCTGACACTCAGCGAATTGATTGCCGTCGCGGCACCCTCAAGGGTGGGCGGAGAGGCACTCAGAAGCAAGCAGTTAATGTTAATAGGCAGCCGCGGAACGGATAAGGAACGGAACGCCGCGCCTGCCGTTAATTTCAATGGTGGCTGCTAGATCCAGATTCTCCAGCGGAATCACCACAGCCGTTCCACTCAGTGAAATGTAGCGGACTTGCCGGCCACCTTCAAACCAATAATTAGTAGCCATTCGGCCGTTCCCATCCTTAAGCATCAGCACCGTGAGCTGTCCATCAGGCGAAGATGGGGCGCGTTGAATTGCGCCTTGCGAACGATAGGCAGATGGCACGACCATTGGCGTGTCCGCAACGGGCGGACGCGTGGCGAATCCGTAGGGAGTGGCGTGAAGGCTGGACAGGGGAAGCATTGTCCGTTGCGATGGCGCGTCGATGGGAATGGCAAGATCGTTCATGATTTTGAGCCGGAGGCGCGCTTCTTCCTTTAATCTGGGCCGTGGACCACGCCTGGGCAAAGCCAATATATCGATAGGCCAGAGTACGGGAATCGACCACTCTACTATGTCGCGGACAGCATGGCCGGTGCCGTGAATCCTGCCGAATTTATCGACAGGCATGCCTGGCACATAGATTAATTTGGCGGATAACGGAAGGACACGGTCGGGCGGGAGAACCATACGGTCGAATTTGAGTTCCATCCAGCCCTTGCCGACGAAGTCTAATGTATACATCTATTAGGACAAACTAACAAAAAAATAGGTACCATAGGGAAGAGCGGATCCCCAGGCACCCTCAACGAGACCGGCCTGGCAAAGCACGGGGTCGCCCAACTCAGCGGTCTTAGAGGAAAAGTTGGGTTCGGAAACCGTACATTCGACGAGAGAGCCAGCAGGCACGAGCGTTTCGGCTGCCCGGCTGGTAAAAGACGTGATGAGAAGAATTAGAGGAAGGAAAGCTGACGCGTTCCGCATAATATGCCCCCTGCAAATCAATCAACTCTGGCCTGGAGCCTCATAATGCACTCTTCGGAAGTAATTCGTCAAGAGGAAAGTCACTCCAGGCATTCAATAGGTGCAAAAGCCAATGCATTCTTCTATTAAGAAGTGAACTCGTGAGCGGCAATAAAAACGCCCGGCACTGTACAGATGCCGGGCATTTTGTTCTTCAGTTACGCAAATACTAGCTACAGCCGGAGGTGCCCCCGCAGTTTTCGCACTTATAGCAAGAGCCATTGCGGGTCATCATGCTGCCGCATTCGGAGCAGAGGGGCGAATCGCCGACCGAACTCGCATCGAAGGGCAAGGCTTGCTGCGGTTCGGGCTCGGTGACGCGAAGCTTGAGGATGTCGCCGGCTTCGCTTGGTTCGTTGATGCCGAGGAAGCGGGCGCCGAGCCAGCGGAAGATGTAATCGATGATGGATTTGGCGTACGGAACTTGCGCGTTGCCGGTCCAGCCGCTGGGTTCGAAACGAACGTGGCTGAACTTGTCAACGAAGAACTTCAGCGGCACTCCGTATTGCAGGCCGTAGCTGATGGAAGTAGCGAGCGTATCCATGAGGCCGGAAATAGTAGAGCCTTCCTTGGCCATGCTGATGAACACTTCGCCGGGCGTACCGTCCTCATACATGCCGACGGTGATGTAGCCTTCGTGTCCACCGATGGAGAACTTGTGGGTCAATGATTGGCGCTCATCGGGCATTTTGCGACGAGTGGGACGGTAGACGATCTTTTCGACGGTTTGCGGCGGGGCGGGTGCAAGCGCGGCAACTCCCTTCTTCTCGCCCTTGCCAGTGCCCGAACTGAGGGGTTGGACACGCTTGGAATTGTCGCGATAGACGGCGACGGCTTTGAGGCCGAGCTTCCAGCTCTCGATATAGGCGTCCATGACCTCGTCGATGGTGGACTCCTCCGGCATGTTGATGGTTTTCGAGATAGCGCCGGAGATAAACGGCTGGACTGCGGCCATCATGCGAATGTGGCCGGTGTAATGAATGGAGCGCGTGCCGTTTTGCGGGCGGAAGCTGCAATCGAAGACGGCGAGATGCTCGGGCTTGAGATCAGGGGCGCCTTCGATGGTGCCGGTGGAATCGATGTGGGCGACGATTTTTTCGGTCTGCTCTGGCGTGTAGCCGAGCTTGATGAGAGCTTGCGGAACGGTGTTATTGACGATCTTGATGACGCCGCCGCCGACCAGCTTCTTGTATTTGACAAGCGCG
>CAXUCT010000146.1:0-1668 GCA_964249415.1 uncultured Bryobacteraceae bacterium
CGCGCAGCCACTCGCGCGAATCCAACGCCGGTGTGCCGCTGACAATCTCGCCTTCCCCAACGTCACGGGCTAGGCCTGATTGCGCCCACACAATCGCGTTCTTATGAATCGTCAGGTGGCCGGCTGACCCCGTTTGACCAGCCATAATCACGTTCTCTTCAAGAATCGTGCTCCCGGCGAGTCCCGTCTGCCCACAGATAATGTTGTCTTCGCCGACCGTGCATCCATGCCCGATTTGGCAGAGGCTGTCGATCTTTGCGCCACGCTTCACGCGCGTATCCTCAAGTGCCCCCCGATCAATGGAAGTCAGCGTCTGCACCTCTACGTCGTCTTCGAGAATGGTGATTGCCGACTGCACAATTTTGTGCTGCCGCCCATCGTTCCCCTTCGCGAACCCAAATCCATCCCCGCCAATCACCACGCCGTTGTGCAGCGTGACGCGACTGCCAATGCGTACGAATTCCCGTACCGACACATGCGAGTGCGCCGTGAAATCGTCTCCAATGGTGCAGCCTTCATAGATCACCGCGTGCGCATGAAGCACCGCATTCGCGCCTATGGTTGTATTCGGTCCCACTACGGCGTAGGCGCCAATCGATGGATTGGGTCCTACAACCGCCGTCTCGGCAATGCAAGCTGTCGCATGTATTCCGGCGTTCGGTTTGGGCGGCCGGTAGTAAAGCGCTAAAGCACGCGCGAAATCGAAATAGGGATTCGTCGAAACCAGCGTCGCGGCCGGAACATCTTTCACCGGCTGGGCCGCAATGATCGCAGCGGCACGCGTCCCTTTCACCTTTGGCGCGTACTTCATGTTCGCTAGGAACGTAATCTCGCCTGGACCAGCCTTCTCAATTGTGGAGACACCCGTTACTTCAATGGCCGCATCGCCTGAAACCTCGCAGCCAAGCAGCTCAGCAATCTGAGCCAGCGTGAAAGAGGGCATAGGGAATTACACCTCCGCGACCACTGGGTTGCGCAGCTCGCCTATCTTCGGGATCTTCACCGTGACTTGATCGCCCGCTCGCAGAAAGCGCGGGGGTTTGCGCGCCACGCCCACTCCAGCGGGCGTGCCGGTTGAAACAATGTCTCCCGGCTCCAGCGTAAATACGCTTGAAAGAAACGCGATCAGATCGGGCACCTTGAATATGAGCTCTCGCGTATTGGAATCTTGCAGCGTCTCGCCATTGATATCAAGCCGAATATCCACATCGTGCGGATCAGGGATCTCATCTGCCGTCACAATCCACGGCCCCATGGGCGCAAACGTGTCGAACGTCTTGCCCATCAGCCATTGCGTAGTGGCACGCTGATAATCCCGGGCAGTCACGTCGTTGACAATTGTGTACCCGAACACATGATCGGCCCAACTCTCGGCCGCGATATGCCGTCCGCCGCGCCCGATCACAAAAGCGAACTCAGCTTCATAGTCCGGCGACTTTGAAACTTTCGGCAGCACGATGTTCGCGCCCGGACCAATCACCGTGGTAGCAAATTTGTTAAAGATCGTCGGTACCGCTGGAATGTCCGACCCTGTCTCCGCCGCGTGGTCGCGATAATTCAACCCCACGCAGATCAACTTGCGCGGCTTGGGAATGGGAGCAAGCAGCTTTACCTCGCGCAAAGAGCGACGGGCATTTTGCGGAGATTGATCCGCGAACGCCGCAGCTT
>CAXUCT010000146.1:1678-6341 GCA_964249415.1 uncultured Bryobacteraceae bacterium
GACCCTCCGGACCCGATTCAATGAATGCCGGGAGAGAGGGATAACCAATCGTCGAAAGGTCAAGCACGGTATCCACGTCCGACAGAACGCCTGCGCGTACTTGACCTGCCACCTCAAACGTGACAAGCCGCATGCTTGCCATCTTATGCTGTGCGCCCTACTTCAACTCCACCTTCGCGTGCTCCCCAAGCTTGCTGGTATCTTTCGTGAGGTAGGCCTTCGCCAGATTGAATGCGCGCCCAACCGCGGTGGGAGCCGAATCCCAATACTCCGCTCGTTCGACGCTTACTTTAATCAGACCTAAATCGGGATCTTCCACGCCGTCCTTGAAGAAAACCTTGAGAACCGGGCTCCACAGCTCCTTCATCTTCTCGCGGTCCCGAACCAGATTCGCAATCCCGGCCGCGGAAATGAATTTGCTCTTTTCCGGATCCGCAAATGTCACGCTCACTTGCCGGTGTTGTTGTGATTCCCACACCTTCGCGGAGCTGACATGCGTGAAGAACCACAAGTCGCCATCAAACTCCACTTGCTGCGTCGCCATCGGCCGGCTGTGAAGCGATCCGTCCTCTTCCACCGTCGTCAGCATGGCGAACTTGATGCCTTTCATTAACTCGCCGAGCTTTTTTATTTCGCTGTCGTGATCCGCTTCTGCCACTTCGAGCCTCCACAGCGTGGACGGGCGCGAACTCGCGGCTGTTTCAATCCACTCCGTTTTGGAGCGTGCCGATCCCATTGATTGTGATCAGAACGCTGTCGCCCGGCTGAAGCGTAAACGAATCCGGCGGCACAATCCCGGTTCCGGTCAAAAGAAAGCAGCCGTTTGGGAATGTGTTCTCGCGATACAGGTACTCAATAAGCGTATTGGGTGTCCGCTTCAATTGAGCCAGCGTTGTTTCGTCTGAAAAAGCCGCTCTGCCGCCGCGCCGAATCTCCAGGTGAATGCCCGTTTCGAGCGGCAGCGGATCTGTCCCGACCAGAATGCACGGACCCAGCGCGCAGCAGCGCTCGTACACTTTCGCCTGCGGCAAGTAGAGCGGGTTCTCGCCTTCAATGTCGCGCGAACTCATATCGTTTACTGCTGTATAGCCGATCAGATTGCCCGCAGGAGAAACCAAAAGTGTAAGCTCCGGCTCCGGGACATTCCACTTCGAGTCCCGGCGGATATGAACGTTCGCTCCCGGCCCTACCACGCGATGCGGAGAAGCTTTGAAGAACAGCTCCGGCCTTTCCGCCTGATACACGCGATCGTAAAAGCTCCCGCCGCCCGCAGTTTGAGATTCTTCCATCCGGGCGGTGCGGCTGCGACGGTACGTGACGCCCGCTGCCCAAACCTCTTGCGCGGCGATAGGTGCAAGCAGCGTCGAACTCGCCGGACGTTCGCAGGAGACCGCGCTCGCAAGTTGACCTTCCAGATATGCGCCCAAATCGTCGCGCGTCGTCAGCGCGTGCCAATCCGACTCGGCAAGACGAAAGCAACCGGTTCCGGTCTCGGCAACCGGCCCGCCGGTGGTGCGATAAAGCTTCATGCCGATTGTCTAAGAAGTTCGCGTGCGCGCGATTTCAGGAGCCTCTTCAATGGGGTGCTGCAAAGTGCTTTCCGGCTCCAGATAGTAGCGCGTCAAACCGTCGCGAAGAATATCAAGCGCCGCCTCAGGCGTATCTGCGAAACGAAACAGATTGAGATCGGACTCCGAGATCATGCCATGCCTAATCAACGCGTCAAAGTTCAAGATCTCGTGCCAAAAGTCAGATCCGTAAAGCACAATCAGAATCTTGCTTTCCAGCTTTTTGGTTTGCGCCAGCGTGAGTATCTCCATCAGCTCATCCAGCGTTCCAAACCCACCTGGAAACACGACCAACGCCCTGGCGAGATACGCAAACCAAAACTTGCGCATGAAGAAGTAGTGGAACTCGAATGAGAGCTCGGGAGTGATGTAGGGGTTCGGCCGCTGTTCGAACGGTAGCCCGATATTTAAACCGATCGTTTTTCCACCGGCATCGCTGGCCCCGCGGTTGGCCGCTTCCATGATGCCTGGACCGCCGCCGGAACAGACGACGAAGCGATGCCGAGGCTCCACGCTTCGGGTCGCCTGAGAAACTGAGTCCGCCCAAATCGTCACCAACCGCGCCAGTTCCCGGGCTTCCCGGTAATAGCGGCTGAGTGGCCCGGTCTCTTCTATGCGCGCCGAGCCGAAGAATACGACCGTGTCATGGATCTTCTCCTCCTGAAAGTGGGAGAGCGGCCAAAGATACTCAGAAAGAATCCGCAGCGGGCGAGAATCGGGGCTTTGTAGAAAAGCTTCCTCGCGGTAGGCCAGCGGACGCCGGAGATCAAAATCCGGCTCCGGCGGGGAGCTTTGGTCAATGCTTGCGTCGGGGCGAGGAGGCAAACCTCAATTGTCTCATTCGGCCCCCCGCATCGCTCTGCCCGGGAGCGCTTCGGCTGACTGGTAAAATTCGTCCGATGGCAGGTCGAAACGTCTTTACCGTCCTCGAGCAGACGGCGCAGCAGTATGGAGAGGCGATCGCCCTGTATCAGCCAAGCGGCACCAAGGCCGGCAAGGCACATCGTACCTATAGTTGGAACGAATGGCGGCGCATATCGAGTGAAGTCGCACTAGGTTTGCGCGCGCTGGGGATGAGGAAGAGCGAGATCGTCTGCATTCTCTGCGAAACGCGCGCCGAATTTTATCTCGTCGACATCGGCATCATGGGCGGAGGTGGCGTCGCGGCCGCGCTCTACACCGCCTATCCCATGCCGGATCTCGCCAAAAGCCTTGCCGGAGCGGACTCGCGTTTCCTATTCGTTGAGGATCCTAAAACGTTTGTTCAGTTGACCACTGCAGTGGAAGCGCTGGGCCACTCACTGCCCCGGCATGTGATCTTGATGACCGGCGAGCAGCCCGGTATCCTGACGCTTGCCGCGCTCCAGCAACTCGGACGAGAGACGCTGCAGCGCGATCCGTCATTGTTCGTCCGCATACAAGAGGAGCTGACGCCCGAAGACGCGGCTATCCTGTATCTCACCTCTGGCGCGACGGGCCAGCCCAAGATGGGCCTCACCAGCCACTCCGCCATCTTGGCAAACCTTGACATGGGCCCGGTTGTGCTCCCCATCGGACCCGAAGACTCCATGTTGGTGTTCCTGCCTTCAGCCCACATTGCGCAACGCATCGTCTCGGAGCTCGTGCCCATGCGCATGGGTACTCCGGTGTGGTTCTCAGAAAGTTTGGCGCGCCTGCCTGCCGAACTGAAAAGCATCCGGCCCACTGTCTTCCTGGCGCCTCCGCGCGTCTGGGAAAAGATGTACGCCAGTGTGCTGTCCATGCTGAAGAAGCGGCCGGCTATAGCAAAGAAGATTTTCTACGCAGCACTCGGCTTGGGAATGGAAGCCGCGCGATACAGGCAACAAGATAAACCGCTACCCGGCTGGATGAAGCGTATGCTGACGGTTGCCGACAAGCTGGTCTTCTCTAAAGTGCGCGAGCGTCTTGGTGGCCGCATCCGGATTGCAGCTTCAGGCGCGGCGCCATTAGGCAAAGATCTGGCCGACTTTTTCATCGCCATCGGCATGCCGCTGGTCGAAGGTTACGGGCTCACCGAAGCCGGTATCATTTGCTTCAATCCGTTGTACGTGCCTAAGCCCGGCAGTGTCGGCAGAGCTCTGCCGGGAGTGAAATTGCGCGTCGCCGAAGACGGCGAGTTGCAAGCCCAAACCCCGTGCCTGTTCCAGGGTTACTACCGCGATGAAGATGCCACTCGATCCGTTATGACCGAAGATGGTTGGTTCGCGACCGGCGACCTTGCCGAAGTAGATGCCGACGGCTTCTGGTACATCACCGGCCGAAAGAAGGAACTCATCGTCTCGTCAAATGGCAAGAAGATCTATCCGTCGCGCATCGAGAATCTTTTCAAGATGGAGCCAGTCGTCAATCAAGTGCTGCTCGTAGGCGACAAAAAGCCTTACGTAACAGCGCTGCTGACCGTGAACATGATCCAGGTGCAGAATCTGGACGGGATGAAAGACCTGAATGCGCGGCCCATGGCTGAAATCGTCGAAGCCGAGCCCGTCGCGAAAGCTGTTAAGATCGCCGTGAGCCATGTCAACAATCAGCTTGCCGATTTCGAGCGCATTCGCCGATTGAACGTTCTGGACCGGGATTTCACGAATGAACACGGCGAACTCACGCCGACCATGAAGATTCGACGAGCCCGCGTTCTGGAAAATCACAAGTCGCTTGTCAGCGAACTCTATCTCGGACGAGAGGATTAGTAATTTGATATCATCCCGGGTGCTATTTCCAAGTTTAGTGAAAGCTTTTCACCAGGGGATCTACGTTGAAACCAATCGCGCGCTCTTTGCACTTCCTGTTACTTCCGATAGCACTTTTTTGGGCCGGAGCTATGGTGCCCGCTTTCGCCCAGATACCGGCCAATCACATTCGCATCCATTACCCCCGGCCGGATAGTAACTACAGCGGTTGGACCGTTTATGCCTTCGACAACACTACTGAGAATGAAGGCAATTATGGTGGTGGTCCCGTTCAGGTTACCGGAACCGACACGTACGGAGCCTACTTCGACGTAGGTGTCACTGCTGGCCCTCAACTCGTCGGAATTATCATCCATAATCCTACGGCCTCGGGCGGCGATCAAAAGG
>CAXUCT010000146.1:6390-6728 GCA_964249415.1 uncultured Bryobacteraceae bacterium
ATCCGGGCCCTAATACATATGTCGATCCATCTAGTGAAGGCAACGAGTATTGGGCCGTTTCGGGAATCGCCAAGCTGTATACAAGTGCTCCTAACTTGAGTAACCCGACTGCCCTGCTCCCCGGCTACGCGCGCATCCATTACTATCGGTCTGATGGAAATTACTCCAATTGGTGGGTTTACGCCTTCGGCGACACCGAGGAACCGACCAGCGATTACAACGACGGCCCAACCCCTCAGACCGGCTCCGATTCCTACGGAGCTTATTACGACATCAAGCTAACCGCCAATGCGGCAGCTCTCGGATTCATCGTGCACAATATCTCGACCGGCGCCAAA
>CAXUCT010000146.1:6738-10498 GCA_964249415.1 uncultured Bryobacteraceae bacterium
AAGATCCGGGGCCTGACATGCACCTCACCACCTTCTCTTCGGATCAGGGGCAAGCTTGGGTCATTTCGGGCGATTCAACTGTGTACACCACCCAGCCCACTGCAGGCCAACTCATATTGGCTGGCTTCTCCCGGCTTCAAGCCTTCTGGATCGATCAAACCACCGTCGCGATCCCGGCCGCCTCTTCAAAGTCCGGTTGGACTTATTCACTGGTATACTCGCCCAACGCTACACTGGGCATCAGTAACACTGGCGCTCTCACCGGAGCAACCGCTATTCCACTTACTGTCTTTCCGTCCGGTTTCACTCCAGCTCAGGTGGCCCAATACCCACAGCTTGCAGGCTATGCGGTATTCAAACTTCCAAGCTCAGTTCAAGTGGCAACGCTGAAGCAGGTATTACAGGCTCAGCTTGGTGTCATAGGTAAAGATTCGACGGGTGCCTTGCAATATCTCACTGGCGTGCAAGATGCAGGCGTGCTCGATAACCTGTTCTATTACCCGGGGAAACTCGGACCCGTCTTCTCGAATGGCAGTGTCACCGTCAATGTCTGGGCGCCCACGGCTCGGTCAGTCAAGCTGCTTCTATATACTCACCAAAGCGATACGACCCCAGCGCAAACAGTACCCATGACCGCCAACAATGGCGTCTGGACAGCACAAGGCCAAAACTCATGGAAGGGCCAGTACTACCTCTACGACGTAATTGTCTATGTGCCCAGCCTTCAAAAGATCATAGAGAATTTCGTAACTGATCCGTACTCGGCCGATCTCGCGTTGAATGGAGTCAAAACCCGCCTAACGGATCTGAGCGACGAATCAACTAAACCAGCTGGTTGGGACTCAAGCTCTTCTCCTTACCTCCAATCTCAGAACGACTTCTCTGTTTACGAGATTCATTTCCGGGACTTCAGCGTCGCTGATGACAGCGTTCCCGAAGAATATCGCGGAACTTATCTTGCGTTTGCCACGCCCGGAACTTATGGCATGACTCACTTGCAGCGGTTAGCTAAGGCCGGTTTGAAAGCTGTGCACCTGCTGCCTACGTTTGATATCGCAAGCATCAATGAAGACAAGTCGACCTGGAAAACGCCGGTGGGCCTCTCGCCCAATCCTCCCGACGGTACTCAACAACAGGCAGCAGTCGCGGCCGTCCAAAGCTCCGATGCCTATAACTGGGGCTACGATCCTGTCCATTACCTTGCTCCCGACGGAGCCTATGCTTTCAATCCGGACAACCGCGTAATGGAGTACAGGCAAATGGTTTCCGGCCTACACAACGTCGGAATGCGTGTGGTCCAGGACGTCGTCTTCAACCATACAAATTCAAGTGGGGAAACAGCGAACTCTGTCCTCGACAAGATCGTGCCTGGTTATTACTACCGGCTGGATGCAAACGGAATTGTAGAGAACGGGAGTTGCTGCGCCGACACTGCCAGCGAACACCGGATGTTTGAAAAGCTGATGATCGACAATCTTGTCCAAAATGCGGTTCAGTACAAGATCGACGGCTTTCGCTTCGATCTGATGAGCTTCCATTTCGTATACAACATGCAGCACATTCAGCAGGCCCTGAATCAACTCACCCTTCAGAACGACGGCGTGGATGGTTCGAAGATTTATCTCTACGGCGAGGGCTGGATGACGGGTGAAACAAACCATGATGCGCTAGGCGTTAACGCGACCCAGGCGAATCTCTTTGGAACTGGCATCGGCACCTTCAACGATCGAATTCGCGACGGCATCCGGGGCGGCGGTCCCTTTTCAGATCAGCGGGTCCAGGGTTTTGCAACCGGCCTCTTCACAGACCCGAGCCTATACACCACCGGTACCGTCGGCCAAAGTCTATCCGACCAACAATCCCAGCTCAATTTGGAAGGGGATTGGATTCGTATCGGCCTCGCTGGCAATCTTCGTGACTTCACCTTTGTCGACAGTACCGGCTCTACAGTAAAAGCGAGCCAGGTGATCTACGGGGGTCAGCCCGCAGGCTACACCGCCAGCCCGCTCGAAGATGTAAATTACTGCTCGGTTCACGATAATCAAACACTATTCGACGCTATTCAATTGAAATCCGCCATCCCCGGTACAACTTCTAACGGCGGAGACTCAAGCGCCATCCGGGCACGGCGCCAGGCACTTGCGATAAGCTTAATCGCTTTAGGCCAAGGTGTGCCGTTCTTCCAAGCGGGCGACGACTTGCTTCGCTCGAAGGACATGGATAATAACAGTTACGATTCAGGTGATTGGTTCAACAAGATCGACTGGGTTTATCAAGGCGATCGGCCTAGCAAGAACCTGCTTAGTGAAGAGTTTGACAACTGGGGTATTGGGCTCCCTATTGCCAGCCAGAACCAATCGCAATGGTCGTTCATGCAACCTTTGCTGGCCGATGCGGCGCTGAAGCCAACGCCTGCTAATATCTCGACCTCCGCTGCCGCATTTCAAACCTTCCTAGGCATTCGCAGCAGCTCGGCGCTCTTCCATATGGCGACTTTTGCAGAAGTGCAAAACAATCTCCATTTCCTGAACACGGGAACATCACAAACTCCGGGCGTCATAGTGATGAAGCTGGATGCGAATGGCGGCAATTACGGCACCTACAACCATATCGTCGTCGTCTTCAATGCGACGCTTGGTAACCTCCATTTCCAAAACGATCAGTTGAAAGGTCTCAACCTGCATCTCCATCCTTTGCAGGCGCTGTCGCCCGATGTACAGACGCGAACTTCCTCGCTGAACAACACGACGGGAACGGCAACCGTAAGTGGATTAACTACAGCTGTCTTCGTCGCCCAGTAATGTCTCTTGACCTTCGCCGGCCCATTGAGCTCGAGCCGATTTTTCATGCTCGAGTCTGGGGCCGGGAGACGTTGGCGCCTTACTTTTCTATCGACCAAAACGGCCAGCGTATAGGCGAGGTTTGGTACACGTTTGAGGAGAATCAAACCGCTCTTGGCAAGCCACTCGGTCAACTGCTTCGCGAGCACCCTGAAGCATTGGGCACTGCGGCCGACCCGGCGCATCCCGGTATCTGCCCCATACTTGTGAAGCTGCTGCTGACTACGGAACGTCTTTCAGTACAGGTTCACCCGGACGACGACTATGCTCAAAAGCATCACAACAGCCTGGGCAAGACGGAGGCCTGGTACGTTCTCGATTCGCTGCCGCCCGGTGAGATAGCGGTCGGGTTCAAGGAAACGCTTACGCCCGAGAGGTTTCAATGCGCAGTGGAATCGGGCGAGGTGGAGCACCTGCTCCATTGGAAGAAGGTGCGGGCGGGTGACATGGTGTTCGTGCCCGCCGGAACCGTCCACGCGGTGGGAGCAGGGGCCACCATCTGCGAGATCCAAGAGAATTCAGACATCACCTACCGGCTGTATGATTACGGCCGCGCGCGCGAGCTGCATCTCGACCACGGCGTGCGCGTGTCGCAGTTGGGGCCGCACACAGCTGAAGCAGAGACGATTCATCTAGCGCCGGGCCGCGATGAGTTGCTCGCCTGCGACTACTTTAGAATCGAGCGGCTGCGGCCTGAGGCCACCATGGATGTTGCCGGTGGACTGCCCTATTACTCACTGCTCATCTGCGTCAAAGGGTCGGGGATGCTCGACGGCCAAGCTGTGAAAGCGGGACAAGCCTGGTTTATACCGGCACAAAGCGAACCGGTAACAATCGCCGGGCGCGATTCCGAGTGGATCTTCACTTATACGGCGGATCAGTCCGCGCGGTAGAGAAGCCGCTTGCTTAATCTTCTGAGC
>CAXUCT010000147.1:0-982 GCA_964249415.1 uncultured Bryobacteraceae bacterium
ATCGTTGGCTGCCATCGGCGTGTACGGCGTGGTGGCCTACACTGTGGAGCAACGAACGCGCGAAATCGGCTTGCGCATGGCCTTGGGCGCTACTCAATCCGACCTCCTCTTCGCCGTTCTACGCAAGGGCTTCACGCTAGTTCTACTGGGGTTAGCCGTTGGCTTCGCGGGCGCCTTGGCACTCAACAGGCTCATGCAAGACCTGCTGCACGGAGTCAGCGGCACTGATCCGGTGGCGTTTCTAGGAGCGCTGGTTCTTTTGCTCGTAATGGGACTGCTGGCCACTTTCATCCCGGCATTTCGCGCCAGCAGAGTCGCACCCATGGTCGCTCTGCGTCACGAGTAGGGCTTAAAGCATCAACGGTTACCTGGGCGCTGTTTGTTCGTAAAAGTTATCTACATCGTTCTTTAGCTTCAAAATGGACGGCTCATCGATGTACATCATATGTCCCGCCTGGAAATGGCTACGCGTGATGTTTTGGTGAGCTTGGCCGGTCAAACCCATGTGGTTGAATGTGTAGTCCACCGCAAAGTAAGGAGTGGCCGCATCGTACATCCCTTCGGCTATGAACACACGCATATAAGGATTCGTCGCGAACGCGTGCCGCAGCGCTGCGCTCGTATCCGCAAAGCCCGACTCCCCAGTTGTGCCATAGTCCCAGCTTCCAATACCACCGCCCAAGATGAAATAAGTCAAGTCGCTTTGGTAATGGAGCTCTTCACGGCTGTAACTTCCAAAAACCGTCGTGTACGGCGGGCGAATCGCTGCTTCGCTCGGATCGTAATCCGGTGTTCGTTCGGCTTGCGACGCGTCAGCGCCTTTGAACCTACCATCTAACCGGCCCACCACCTGGTCTTCGTCTCGCAACAGTTCCGCATCGAAGTGCGAAAGATCGATCCGTAGATTGTTTCGCTGGATATATTGTTTACTGAGCCCGGTGTAGCGCGCCAGATGCTCAATCACGGCATTCCGCTGCAAAGG
>CAXUCT010000147.1:992-9997 GCA_964249415.1 uncultured Bryobacteraceae bacterium
ATCGCCTTGTTCGAGAGCCAGTGCGTAGTCCGTCGAAGCCCATTTTTCCACTTCTGTGCGCAGCGCTTCTGTATCTTTTTCTAACTCAGGAGTAAGTTTGTGATGGTAAGCCGCCGTCATAGCGTAAGTTGGCAGGTACAGGATATAAGGAAGATCATTCCCTTGCGCAAAACTAACGGTTTGGAATTGTAAGATGGTCGAGATCAACACCACGCCATTCAAAGCGATCCCATGATCCACGAGATAACCGGATAGTCCGGCCGCTCGCGTCGTTCCGTAACTCTCGCCCGCCAGATAAATAGGTGAAGTCCAGCGCGAGGCCTCATTCAGATAGAGCCGGATGAACTCGCCGAAAGCCGCAATATCGCCTCCCAAGCTCCAAAACTTTTTTCCTAGTTCCGCCGTTTGCGCGCGGCTGTATCCAGTTCCGATCGCATCCACGAACACCAAGTCTGTCTTATCCAGCATGGTGTTCCCGTTGTCTTCCCAACTGAATGGTGGCGGCGGCATGAAGCCGTTTGGCAATAACTTAACGCGCTTCGGACCGAAACAGCCTAGGTGAAGCCAGACGCTTGCGGAGCCCGGCCCTCCATTGAAGGCGAAAGTCAAAGGCCGCTTCCCGCGCGTGCCATCGAGCGTGTAGGCGACATAGAACATTTCCGCCTCTATGTGGCCTTCGTCGTTCTTGATCGCCATGCGCGCTGCCGTGGCCGTGTACTCCAGAACACGCCCATTCACGGTGATTTTGTGGTGGGTAACCGAGCGTTTCTCGTCCACCTTGCCGTCGTCAGTCTTCGCAGCTGCCGCCGGGTTGGGATGCTCTGCATTCGTTGCTGTGCTTTGCGCGCCGGTCAGGATTGCCGTAGCGGCCAGCACGCAAACTAATCCGGTTGCAATATTCCTCAAACCCTCTCCTTTAACCAGTTCGCGTGTGGTTCCGAGACTTTAGGCCAATAGGCAACTTTTCTGGACAAGAATTGTCGCGGCGTTCCCACTATTTGCCGCGCAGCTGTCGAAGCTCCTCTTGCTTCCGGAGCTGAAGCAGCGTGCGCGGGCCTGTTCAACGGCCTCGCGCTTGGTCTCTAGGCTTGGGGCGCTAAGCGTGTCCCGCATGAGCTTGTTATCGCTGGTGATGTTACTTCGCATGCTGTGTCCCAAGCACTAAATCATACTCACTATAAGTCCTCGGGCCTCCATTCGCAAATTGCTATGCTGTGGCGCTTCGGCATCTCTCACACATCACTGGCGCTGGAACTCTCGGCCTGCTTGGCGCAGAATGCCTACTCCTGGCGTTGCACCTTCCTGAAGTACGCCGTCTTTTACAACGGGAACTCCATTGACCAGCACATAAGGAATGCCTTCGGAATACTGAGCTGGATTCTCAAACGTGGCGCGATCCGTAACACGGGCAGGATCGAAGATCGTGATGTCGGCATCGGCGCCGATTCTGAGGCGCCCTTTGTCTTTTAGACGGAGCCGCTCGGCAGGCATCAGCGTCATTTTTCGCAGCGCCTCCATTAACGGAAGCGCGTGCTCTTCGCGCACATAGCGGCCCAGCACGCGGGCGTAGCATCCGGCCGCTCTGGGATGGCCCTTGCCGTTCTCGAGAATGCCGTCGCTCGCAACCATAACCATGGGGTCCGCCATTGCAAGTCTAGCCATCGCCTCCGGAATGCTATGGACCGCCACCATGCCACCCTGCTTCCGAAAGAGCGCAAAGCTTTGCTCTGTGAGGCGCTCGCCGGTGGCCGCCCACTGGAGGTCGTGATAACTGATGCCGCCCTGATGCTGCTGCCAACCGGGATCGAAAACCGCCGACGAAATGTCCGTCATGCCGGCCGTGTAGGGATAGGCCTCGGTGGTAATGTCTAAACCGTGCTCTTTGGCGCCGCGAATCATCTGGAGGCATAGCGGCGTCTGGCTCAGGCCCATGCTGGTGATGTGTACTATATGCAGAGGAGCGCCCGTAACAGCGGCGTCCGCTAGCACCTCCTGCAGCGCCTCCACTACGCCTGGTTCAATGGGTCCCCCGTTCCGGATGTGCACAAAACAGGGCAACTTATAAGACGCGGCTATCTGAAAGACTTGCAGAATCTGCTCACGAGTGTCTTTCGGAACGTAGGCAATGCCCAAGCCGACACCGAGTGCGCCGTCGTTCAGTCCTTGCTTGATATGGGAGAGAATCTCGCGCTGCTCTTCGGGCGTTGGCGCGCGCTTGGCTGTCTCGCCGCGAGGCAGCAGGCCGCCGGAATCGTGCATCACGGCCATGCTCGCCGGAATGTGCCCGCTGCTGGCGCCGAAGTTGATCAGCGCCTTGCCCGTTCGTGCTGCGTACCACTGCGGCACTGGCCATACGCCCACCTCTAACTCCAGTGCGGTCGTCACTCCGTCGCGCGCTTTGAAGCGATAGTTTTCCGGCGTCTGGCCGTGCGAGTGCAAGTCGATGAAGCCGGGCGAGACCACCAGGCCGCCGGCATTAATAACCGTAGTCGCATGCAGCACATGATCCGAGATTGCGGCAATGCGACCGTTTTTAATTCCCACGCTGCGGAGTGCATCCAGGCCAGTTTCCGGATCCATCACACGCCCGTTCACAATCGCGACAGCGAGCTCTTGCGCGCCGGCAGGGATCGACAGAACCAAAAGCAAACAGAAACTTAACCGGAGCATTCGGGCACGATCATACCTCGATCCTGGCTGGCTGCAGAATTCGGGAAAAGCAAAGAGGAATATGATGGTGGCGCAGTTCCACTTTTCCCGAATTGCCAACCTAGAGAATGAATAAGCTTAGACGCGCCCCTTTCAACATTGCGGTAACGCTGGCAGCCTTCGTCAGTTTTGTGCCTCTGTTTGCACATCATCGTCGAAGCGCGCAACAAGATGAGCCGGTCGGGAAACATCCCTGGATGAACGCCGGGCTGTCTCCCGATCAGCGCGCGGACATGGTTCTGAAGCAATTGACGCTCGACGAGAAGATCAACCTGGTGCATGGCAATGGCATGCCGGGCTGGGGCACACCGCGGCCGAACGCCTACCTGGGGAATGGCGGCGCTGGATTTATATTGGACGTGCCGAGGCTCGGCCTTCCCATGATCCAGATAAGCGATGCCGCCTATGGAGTGCGTAACAGCGCCGACAACGGGCGGTATTCGACCGCGCTACCGTCTAACCTTGCCGCCGCTGCGAGCTGGGATCCGCAAGCAGCTTGCGAATACGGCGCGCTGATTGGGCGCGAGCTACGCGCCCAAGGCTACAACATGACGCTCGGCGGGGGCGTAAATATCACGCGCGAGCCCCGCAATGGCCGAACGTTTGAATATCAGGGCGAGGATCCGGTCTTGGCCGGAACGCTGGTGGGCAACCGGATTAGATGCGAGCAGGCCCAGTATGTCATGGGCGATATCAAACATCTTGCCGTGAACAGTCAGGAAAGCGGCCGAACCGAAGTGGACTCCATTATCAGTAAACGCGCCATGCGCGAGAGCGATCTGCTGGCATTTGAGATTGGAATCACGACCGGAGATCCGGCGGCCGTGATGTGTTCCTATAACGCGGTGAACGGCGACTATACCTGCGAGAACAAGTATCTGTTGACCGACGTACTCAAAAAGGACTGGCGTTTCAAGGGGTTCGTAATTTCGGACTGGGGAGCTACGCATAGCACGGTTAAAGCCTCCGCTGCAGGGCTGGACCATGAAGAGCCGCTGGACGACTTTTTCGGCGAAAAGCTTAAGCAAGCAGTCCAGGCGGGCAAAGTTCCGGTAGCCGAGTTGGACGATCATGTGCGCCGTATTCTCCGTTCCGAGTTTTTGAGCGGGGTGGTGGATCACCCTATTCAGAAGAGCGTGGTGGATGTGGAACGGGGCTTTGAGACGTCGCGCAAGATTGCTGAGCAGAGCACGGTATTGTTGAAAAATAATGGAGTGCTGCCGCTTGATCGCGCACAGTTGCGCTCGATTGCAATCATTGGATCGCATGCCGATACGGGCATGATCTCGGGTGGCGGATCAGCTCAGGTCGACCCGCCGGGAAGAGGACCTAATAAGTGGCAGGATCATGTGTGGTTTCCTACTTCTCCGTGGAAAGCGGTGAGCGCAAAGGTTCCGCAAGCGAGCGTGCAGTTTGATTCGGGTGCGGACCCCGCGAAGGCTGCGGCGCTGGCGAGGAAGTCAGATGTGGCGATCGTGTTCGCGCATCAATGGACCAGCGAAGACATGGACTTGCGGAACCTTTCGTTACCGGAGAATCAGGATGCGCTGATTGAGCAAGTGGCCGCGGCGAACCCCCGAACGATTGTGGTGCTGGAGACAGGGACGGCCGTTACCATGCCGTGGGTTGATCAAGTGGGCGCGATTGTGGAGGCCTGGTATGCGGGCAGCAAGGGCGCGGACGCCGTAGCGAACATTCTGTTTGGCGATGTGAATCCAAGCGCGAAACTGCCCATGACCTTTCCGCGCAGCGAAGCGGACCTGCCGCATCCGCAATTGGTCATGCCGCCGCCAGGAGCAAGTGTTCCGGGGCCAAACATGAAAAGCGGCGAGGCGAAACCGACCTTTGCTGTTCACTATGACGAGGGTCTGAAAGTCGGCTATAAGTGGTATGACGCCGAAAACAAGCCGGTGCTGTTCCCGTTTGGATGGGGGCTTTCTTACACCACGTTTAGCTATTCGAACATGAAGGTTAAACCCGGCAAAGAAACTACCGTAAGCTTCACGGTGCGGAATACCGGACAACGGGCGGGCACCGAGACTGCAGAAATATACGCCGCCCTTCCCGAGACTGCGGGCGAACCCCCCAAGCGCTTAGTAGGCTGGAGCAAGGTGAAGTTGAATGCAGGCGAGAGTGGCCAAGTAAGCGTGACAATCAACCCCAAGTATCTGTCGATCTATGACGAGCGCGGTGATGCGTGGAAACTGGTACCCGGCCGCTACACGTTCATGGCGGGCGGCTCATCGCAAGACCTGCCGCTAAAAGAAAACGTCAACATGAAGTGATGCTCACGCAGTCCTCCGGCATCGACATCGCTCCTTATCTAGAGGATTCCTCGGGTTATCGCGGCACCGCCGAAAGCCTATCCATCCCGTCGACTTCCGAAGAGTTGCGAGCCTTTATCCGGGAGTGCACGACCAAACAGATACCCATCACGGTCGCGGGTGCCGGAACAGGTCTCACCGGCGCGCGCGTTCCCCAGGGCGGTGCTGTCATCTCGCTGGAGCGCTTCCGCAACATCGAAATCGAGCACGGCAAAGCGCGCTGCGGAGCGGGTGTGATTCTCGCTGACTTACAAGCAGCAGCGGTCAAAACAAAGCAGTTCTTTGGACCCAATCCAACCGAGACCTCTGCGTCAGTCGGCGGCATCATCAGCACCAATGCGGGAGGGGCGCGCAGCTTTCGCTTTGGATCGGTCCGGCGCCACATCTTGGCCCTTCAAGTCAGCATGATGGATGGCATCACTCGGAAGTTCAAGCGCGGCGATCGCGTCCCGTTCTCTTACCAATGCGTGCGGCTCCCCCCGACTACCAAAAATGCCGCTGGCTATTATCTCCAGCCAGATCTGGAATGGATCGATCTGCTTGCCGGCAACGAATGCACCCTCGGCATCATCACAGAAGCGGAGTTAGCGCTGTTGCCCGAGCCCGCCGCCATCCTCAGCGGCGTTGTCTTCTTTCCAGCGGAAGAACAGGCCCTCGACGCAGTGGATGTTTGGCGTCCGGTAGCGCAGCTTCGGCTGCTGGAGTCTATGGACGAGCGTGCGCTCAATCTGCTTCGTCCGCTGTATCCTGCAATCTCGCCGTTTGCTCGGGCTGCGCTCCTGATTGAACAAGATCTCCCTTCAGATCAAGACGATGAGATTGATTGTTGGACCGACCGTCTCCAAGTCCAAGGCGCTCTCGAAGAGGATTCCTGGTTCGGTTTACAGGCCGCTGACCGTGAACGATTTCGCCAGTTCCGGCACGCGCTTCCCGCCATGATTGTGGATCGTGCCCGTCGCGGCAATTGCCGCAAATTCAGCACTGATTTTGCAGTGCCGTTGGATCGCAATCGAGAGCTTTACAGTTACTACCGTAAACGCTGCGAGGCAGTCTTTCCGGAGCAGTACACCATCTTCGGCCATATCGGTGATTCCAATGTTCACGTGAACCTGATGCCCGACACTCCGGAAGGCGCCAGACGCGCCGGGGAACTCATGGAAGATTTCGCCGCCTACGTGGTGTCTCTCGGCGGAACCGTGGCGGCCGAACACGGCATCGGCAAACACAAAACTAACTTGCTGAAGATAATGTACTCGCCCGACGAAATCGAAGCTATGAAGAGAGTCAAACGAATGCTGGACCCCGATTGGCTGTTGGGCCGCGGCACCATTTTTGAATTTGTTTAGCGCAATCGATAGAGCCAAAATCCATCAACGGGTACGGGCGACAGCTGTATCAGTTCTGAAGCCACCGGCGGAGGAACTTGCTGCTCCAATGCGAAGTACTTGATACCCAATTCTTGGACAATGGAGTCGGTCGGGCTGACATCCCATCGCACGATGTAAGGTAGGGGCAATTCGATACGATCCGGTTCATCAACTTTTCGCAAATGCGCGGTCATGAACCATCCCTATTCAAGGCGTTCAGTTGGTAGCGGTTCGCGGCAAAGAGCCCGAAGTGATCGATATCCGGCAAGTACCGCAGGCCTGTGTAGACATCACACCCCGTCGCCGCAATGAATCCGGAGTTGACGACCGAGTCTGAAAAAACCAGCCACTTCCCACGAAGGAGTGCAGGATGATTCCGGACAAAGACATATAGATCGGACGAAGTAAAAACCGGCAACCCGCGTTGTACCGGATTCACCGAGCCGAACAAAGCGGCTTGCGGGATGATCAGCGCCAGCGCTAATTCGAATTTGCGCCCGCTTACGACGAAACTGATCAGAATCCCAGCAACCAGAGCCGCTAGCGTCACTTCTGCTCGGCTAAAGAAGAAACCAAGTCTTTGGTTCGTTGCTCGGAGGATCAGCAACATCACAACCCAACCTACGGCAGCTAAGCCCGCCGATCGTAACCAGGAGACCGCGACGCTCCTTTCCGTATCTTGATCGCGCAGCGACGCCATGTACAATGTCACGATAGCGATATTTGCGAGGCCTAACGCTGGCAGCACGCGCGAGCCTCCTGTTTCCTGTAGGCCAAACAGTGCCCCCATCCGCGCTGGCACCGGCAGCACTAGCCAAGCTAGCAGGAAGCAGAACGCCAGCCACAGCGCTCCGAAATAGACCTTTTGTGCCGGTGACAAACGCATCCGGTAAAGACAGATGAGTGTCACGGGCGCCAGCCACAAAAATCCGCTGCCTTCGCAAATATTTCCGAGAACGGCGGGAAGTCTGTTCTCATTCTCGGTCCATTGCAGAAATGTGAGCCGAACTCGAATAGCGGATAAGTGCCGCCCGCGAAGATTCGTTTACCCGGATAAACTGTGTTTGAAACGGCAGTAATCGCTTGAACGCTTCCCTACGGAACTGTTCACCCGCCGTTACGAGCGACGCTTGAGTGATTTTCGAAGGAAGACCGTGGCTTGGGCATTGTCGTTGTAACGTTCGCAGGACTCATAACCTCGCCGCTGGTAGAGAGCAATCGCGGCCTGAAGATCGTCCTTGCTATCAAGGTATATCCAGGACAAAGAGGAACTCCTGGCATAATCCTCCATGGCGTCCAGTAACGCTTCCGCAATGCGCCGCCGCCGGAATTGAGCCCTGACATAAAGACGTTTGCATTCTCCGGTAGAGCGGGACCCTTCCAGAGGGCGCAACACCACGCAACCTGCAGGCGTGTCCTCTACGTATGCAATCCACAAACCGGAGGCTGCATTGCTAAGGAGGTTATGCACGGTCTCCAGCGTGTCCCTCTGAATGACCCCGACTTCACGGTAGTACTCGTTCAGCAGAAGACGGGCGTCTGCTGCTTGTGAGACGGTCGCCCGAATAATCTCTGCCGGAGACTTCGGATCGACAGCACGCTCTGCAGAGGAGAGAATTTGTTGCACTCTTCCCAGGCGCTCCGTAAGAACCAGTCGTTCGGACGAAGGAAGCGTCTGAAGGAGAAGCTTACCAGTGATTTCCATGACGCTAATCGTCCTGGCGAGCCGCTTTCTTCAACAACAAGGCACCCAGCCCGGCGACAAATAGGCTAACCGCAATGCCCGCAGCGACTTTGGGCAAACGGTCTGGCGGCGCTGGCGGAAGATAAGTGACCCCGGTCTCGTCAGCGCGCGCGGGCTCCTTCACGTACCGGCCATGCTCAGGTATAGGGAAGTTCCGCGCGAGCTCGTTGAGTTGGTCTAACGCTCCCGACATAGGAACACCGTGACCAGCAGCCAAAACGCTTGGACGCAAGGCCGCCAAAGACTCCACAGACTGTCGCGCCTGTTGCCAATCGGAAGTGGCGGGTGTGGGAGGACGGTAAACTTGCTGGCGTTTCGCGATCAAATCTAGGAGATTATCCATGTTCACCGTCGCGAAGGCATCGCCGACGAGGAGTGTTCGGTCGCTGCGGCGAAAGAAGGACAAGTGTCCGGGCGTGTGGCCGGGTGTACGGATCGCCTCCCAGTCCCCTAGGCCCACAGCGGAAAGCTCGCTAGGCAGTTCAGCAAAGCGCTCGCCCACATCGACCGTCTTCGAAGGGAAAAAGCGGGCTATTACGGAAAATACGCCCGGTGCCGTCGGATCCATCGGCGGATAGGCGGATTGCCCGGTTAGGTACGGCCGCTCCAAGCGATGAGCGTAAACGCTGACGTCCCACAACTCAGCCAGCTCTTTCGCACACCCCGCGTGATCAAAATGACCGTGCGTGAGAACGATGGCGCGGGGCCGCGCGCCGGGTCCAAAACGTGCTTCGGCGGCCTCTTTAATTTTGGCGGTGTTGCCGGGTGTACCGGAATCAACCAGAACCCACAGTCGTGAATCGCCGACCAGGTAAGCATTCACGATTGACATGGGCACGACTGCTACGTCGGGTGCTATCT
>CAXUCT010000147.1:10007-10254 GCA_964249415.1 uncultured Bryobacteraceae bacterium
ATCTCTTCCATGCTTATGTGAATAGCGCGCGGGCTCGGAGGTTTCGCCTTACTTCCAGCTAAACTCCAGCGAGGTTACTGACTGGCGTCAGCGCCAGCGCTGCCACCGGTCGTCTGATTACCGGCGTTCACCTCGCGATTGTAATTGGGATAGGGCGGGCGGTGCGGTTGCGGTGGCGGATTATTCTTCAGCTCCACCATTGCAAGGGCGATGGCGCGCTCTAACTGTGGGTCGTGCCCTTCGAACA
>CAXUCT010000148.1:0-768 GCA_964249415.1 uncultured Bryobacteraceae bacterium
CTCTTTCACTTTGCCGGACATCACTTTGAAGTAAGTAACGCGCCCGGCAAATGGATCGGCAGCAGTCTTAAACACAAATAGCGCCGGTGCCTGGCCGGGCGCGATGGCACTGCCGGCGCCTTCGAGAGGCGAGGGGAAGATCTCGGACACAAAGTTCAGGAACAGGTCTGTGCCTATGTTGTGGCTTGCCGCAGCACAAAGAATGGGGACGACGCGGCGTTCGCGCATGGCCTGTTGCAGACCGCTCACAATGTGCTCAACGGGCAGCGTGCCCGTGGCGAAGAACTCTTCCATTAAGTCATCGTTACCTTCGGCAATCATCTCCACCAAGGCTTCGTGCGCCAGCGCCGCTTCCTCTGCTTGGGCTGGTGGGATGTCGCCTTCTTTGCCTTTGCCATCTGCGCCCGGCTTGTAGGAGAAAGCACGCATGCGGATGAGATCGATGACTCCGGTGAAGCTCTTTTCCGATCCGATCGGCAGATGAACCGGCACGGCTGCGCGTCCAAACCGTTCGTGGATACTCCCTAACGCGCGCTCGAATGACGAACGCTCCCGATCGAGCTTGTTGACTATAAGCGCGCAAGGCAAATTGAACTCTTCGGCGAAGCGCCAGACCTTTTCAGTGGAGACTTCCACGCCCGCCACTCCGTCCAGGAGCACAACGGCTGAATCAGCCGCCGTCAGCGCGGCCCGGCAATCATGCAAGAAGAGATTGTAGCCGGGCGTATCGATGAGGTTGATCTTGGTTTTCTGCCAGGCGAAGGCAGC
>CAXUCT010000148.1:778-10139 GCA_964249415.1 uncultured Bryobacteraceae bacterium
GGACGTAATGCTCAGCTTGCGCGCGACCTCTTCCTCATCGAAGTCCGTTACAGTGTTTCCTTCGTCAACCTTCAGGTGCCTATCCGTAACACCTGCGGTGAAGAGCAGCGCGGAAGTGAGTGATGTTTTGCCGCAGTGCCCATGTCCAATCAGCGCCACGTTCCGAATGTCGGAACTGTCGAAGACCCGCATATGCGCCTCCCCAACCAGCTAATTCGCCGGCTGAACAGGAGAGCATATCAAAATCAGGCGGTCTGTTGGGAGGCAGCTAGATCGCCCGGGATATCAACGATGGGATTGTAGGTGAGGATTCGTCCGCAGCTTTCGCAATACATGATCTTGTCGCCCTTGCGGAGATCCTGAAAGAACTGTGGCCGAAGACTGATGTGGCAGGCATCGCAGCGGCCGCCAGTGGCATCGGCGATTGGGGAGTTCTTGGTTTTTTTCCGAACGCGCTCGTATTCGGTATAGAACTTGAGATCCATCTGATCGGCAACGCTCTTGCGATCGGCGCGCCTTTCGGCGAGTTCTTTCTGGCTGACGGCGGTGCGCTCGCGGGCAACTTTCTTCTCGCTCTCAACGTGCTGCTGTTCTGTTTTCAGGTCAGCTTCGGCGGTCTTGACGTTCCGCTCGAGCGGTTCGGATTTCTCCATGAGATCCAGAATCTGGTCTTCGGCTTTACGAATCTCGCCTTCGGCATAAGAGATTTCGTTTTGGAAGGCGCGGTATTGCTCATTCGTCTTGGCCTGAAGCGTCTGGTCGCGAAGCTTGGAGATCTTCCCCTGATTAAGCTGGTTATCGCCGTCGAGCTTCTTGCGGTCGCGCTGATTGGCGCTTAGGGCCGCGCGGTCGGCTTCGAGGCGACGCGTATGCGCTTCGAGTTTTTTTTCAATCTCAGCAATATGTTTGGGGAGAGTCGCGATCTCGTTTTCGAGACCCATAATCTTGCGGTCAAGCGCCTGAAGTCTTAGCGCAAGAGCAAGGTCCTGAAGCATCCAATTCAATCTAGCATGCGCTGCGATTGTGTTTCGCCGTAGTCGTGGAGGAATTGGGCGACGGTTCGGATGCCGGTGTAGTAGTTGGCGATTCGAAACTTTTCGTTAGGCGAGTGGAGGCCGTCGTCCGGAAGACCGAAGCCCATGAGAACGCTTGGGATGCCGAGGTGAGTGGCGAAGTGGCCGACGATGGGGATGGAACCGCCGCTGCGGACGAAGACAGTAGGCTTGCCTAGCATGCGGCTGAACGCCTTTGCAGCGGTGCGGATGGCGGGATGATCGGGATTGACCGAAACTGCGGGGCTGGCGCCGAGCACGCGCACTTCGGTGCGAATGCCCTTGGGGGTGTTGTGCTGCACCCAGGTCTTTAGCGCTTGCACCACGCGCTCCGGATCCTGATTGGGTACGAGCCGCAGGCTGACTTTGGCCGTTGCCTTGGCCGCAATCACGGTCTTCGATCCGGCCCCGGTGAAGCCGCCGCCGATGCCGTGCACTTCAAAAGTTGGACGTGCCCAAATGCGGGCCAAGATGGATTGGGAGGGCTCGCCGGTGAGCTCACTTGAACCCACCTCGTTTTCAAGAAACTCTTTTTCGGAGAAAGGGAGTTGGCTCCAGCTCTCGGTTTCGGCTGGGGCGGGTGGAACGATATCGTCGTAGACGCCGGGAATCTGAATGTGTCCATCGGCATCCTTGGCCTTTGCAAGCAACTCTATCAGCCCATAGACGGCGTTAGGAGCCGTGCCGCCGTACATGCCGGAATGGAGATCGCGTGCAGGGCCGGTGGCCTCTATTTCGAGATAGATCAGCCCGCGTAAGCCAACGCAGAGAGTGGGCACGCCGTCGGCAAAGAGCTCCGTGTCGGACACTAGCGCGACGTCGGCTTTCAGCTTGTCTTTGTGCCCGGGCACATATTCGGAGATGGAATCGCCGCCCACCTCTTCTTCCCCTTCGATGAGGAACTTCAGGTTGACGGGTAGCCGTCCGTCGTGGGCGGCGCGCAGGGCCTCGACAGCCTTGACGTGCATGTACATCTGACCCTTGTCGTCGCAGGCGCCGCGGGCATAGATGTTGCCGTTTCGAATGGTTGGGTCGAAGGGCGGCGATTTCCAGAGTTCGACCGGATCAGGAGGCTGGACATCATAGTGGCCGTAGCAGAGAACAGTGGGCTTGCCGGGCGCGTGAAGCCAATCCGCATAAAGCAGCGGGTGCTTGCGGGTCTGGATGATCTCTACGTTTTCAAGGCCGGCGCGCTCCAGCTTTTGGGCGATGAACTGAGCCGCGTGTTCGACGTCGAGCTTGTGTTCGGGAAGGGTGCTGACGCTGGGGATACGCAGGAATTCGAGCAGTTCATCGAGAAAGCGGGTTTCGTTCTGCCCAATGAAGTCTTCGATAGTAGATGGCAAGGGGATTCCTTAAGTCACCGCTTGCTCACGCGCGCGGCTCGGATTGTGTTCGACGAATGGAGAAGACGGCGACTTCGGCAAGCAGGTTGGGAAACAGGCGAGCTTCGCGATTGCCGCGGACGAACATTTGACGTTCAATCACCCAGTTCTGCTCGCGACAGAGAGATACGAAGTCATCCACCGTGAGGAAATGCAGGTTCGGCGACTCGTACCAATCGTAGGGGAACAGCTCAGTACGGGGCGCTCGGCCGCTGAAGAGGTGAGCAAGACGCGTGGTCCAGTGACCGAAATTAGGGAACGCAATGATGACGTGGCGGCCGACACGCAGCATTTCGCGAAGAACGCGCAATGGATAGCGCATCTCCTGCAGTGTCTGGCTAAGGATGACGAAATCGAAAGCGCCTTCGGGGTAATCGGCGAGGCCTTCATCGATGTCGCTTTGATATACGGAGACTCCGCGACCGATGGCGCGGCGCACCTTGTTCGAATCGATTTCAACGCCTTGCGCATCGACGCGCTTGTGATCGCGCAGCCAGCCGAGCAGCTCGCCTTCGCCGCACCCGAGATCGAGCACGCGCGAGCCGGGTTCTACCATCTCGGCAATCATGGCGTAATCGCGGCGGTCCAGGATATTTTGAGCGGTGGAGGGGAGAGGTGGCGCGACAGCTGGGCAGGAGAGGTCGCGATGAACGGTGCCGAGGAAGCCCGCGACCATCTCGCCCTGTTCTTTCCATTCGATGAGAAAAGCATCGTGACCGTAGCTGGAGGCGAGCTCGCAAAAGGCCACGTCGATATTGCGGCTTCTCAATGCGCTGACTGTTTCGATGGATTGGTAGGTGGGGTAGAGCCAGTCGGATGTAAAGCTCAAAACCAAAAAGCGGGCGCGTGTATGTTCCAAAGCAGCGGAGAGTGACGCATGGCCTGAAGACAGGTCGAAGTAGTCCATGGCCTTGGTGATGTAGAGATAGGAATTCGCATCGAAACGCGTGACGAATTGGCTGCCTCGATGACGAAGATAACTTTCCACCTCGAAGTCGACGGAGAAATCGAAGCCGAAGGCGTCTTTCTCGCGCAGGCGGCGGCCGAATTTCTGGCGCATGGAGTCATCACTCATATAAGTGATATGCCCGACCATGCGGGCAACTGCGAGACCGCGGGCAGGGGGCTTGGCGTCGTAATAGTTGCCTTCATTCCAATCGGGATCGGCCATGATGGCCTGGCGGCCGACTTCGTTGAAGGCGATCTGCTGGGCGCTGTGGCGGGAAGCAGCGGCGATGGGGATGACAGCCGCGACGGATTCGGGATAGGAGACTGCCCACTCGAGTGCTTGCATGCCGCCCATGGATCCGCCTGCGACGGCTAATAGGCGTTCGATGCCGAGGCGATCGATAAGCATCTTCTGCAAGCGGACCATGTCGCCGATGGTGATGACCGGGAAGCGCATGGCGTAGGGAGTGGCGGTGGATGGATCGATGGAACCGGGACCGGTGGTGCCGCGGCATCCGCCGAGGACATTTGACGAGATGACGAAGTAGCGATGCCAGACCGGGACCGATCATGGCGGACCACCAGCCGGGTTGGCCGGTTTCGCGGCTGATCCCAGCGGCGTGCGCATCGCCCGAGAAGGCGTGGAGGACGAGGATGGCGTTGTCGCGTTCGGCGTTCAGGGTTCCGTAGGTCTCAAAGGCAACGTCGACGTTCAGGAGCGTGACCCCGCAGTCCAGCGCCAGAGAGGGGAAGGTGGTGAGCAGAGTTTCGACGGTGAACGCAGTTTCTACAGAAGTGGCCATGACGGCGGGCGGGGCGTGAGGCGCCTGAAATTGCACCATAGCACGGGCGGAAGAGTTTCGCTGCGACGGCTTTTTACGAGACGAACCCAATGGCGGAGACTCGATTGAGCGCTGCGACTTGGCGGCTTTGCTAACCGAGAATTGCGAGACGAACCCAAACGAGGCGGAGAAATAGTGCGTTTGCGAAACGAACTCGTAGCATTTACCGCGGCGTGGATGCGGATTACGGTTCGAACCCAACGGCAACGACTCGGCAGGGGGCTGCGACTTGGCGGCCGGGGTACCCGAGAATTGCGAAACGAACCCAAATGGAGTGGGGAGACTTTGCATTTTAGACAGAATTCCTGTGCACTGAGTGCGGATTACCATTCGAACCCAATTCCAATTCTTAAATTTGAAAAAACGAACCCAAATTGCTGCGGAGGCAGCCTGGCCAAACGAAGCCAGTTTGTTAGAGGCTCTTGCGGGGCTGGAGCACCTGGAGTTGTAAGCTGTTGACAGCTTTACGATTTCCTGGCCGGGTAGAGGTGAGGCGTGAGCAGGTTTGTCCTAACGGCAGTGGCGTTGGTGGTTCCGTTGATGCGAGGGGCGGCCACCCCCGATCCGGTGTACGCGCCCTTGTGGCTTTATCAAGGGACGTGGCACGTAAGCCGAAGCGATCTAGCGGCGGGAGCGAAGCCTGAAGAGCTGCAGAACCAATGCGCACTGTTGGGCAAATATTTTGCCTGCCAGCAGACGATCAACGGGCAGGCAGGGGCACTGATTATTTTTATTCCGGCCGCGAAAGCGGGCCAGTACTACACGCAGAACATCAGGGTGGATGGATTTGCGAGTGGCCGCGGCAATCTGGAGATTGCGGGCGATCACTGGACCTACATAAGCACCAGGGATGAAAGCGGCAGAACTGTTTATTACCGGACGACGAATGTCTTTACCGGAAAGAACAGGATTCACTTCGAAAGCGCCGAATCAGGTGATGGGAAGAGCTGGAAGGTGACAGGGTCGGGTGATGAAGTGCGGGCCGGAGCTCCGGCAGGACGTTGAGACCAGATCCTTGAAGGCGTCTTACTGGTGGAACAGGCGTGTGCCTGTCGTCGTTAGAACCTGGGTGGCTGTGCCGCCCGAATTTAAAGGTAATGTGATTTATGTGCTTGACGAACCACGGGTATGATGCCTAACCCTGCCGTTCGTTGCACTCGGGGTGGTTAGGGTTCTTCGGATTCATCTTGACTCCTTGCGGTAGGGCTGTTGAACCACGGCGAGCAAGATGAAGCGACAAGGGATTTCCTAAATGATTGTTTCGAGCCGAACGTAGCTGGCTTCCATGCCGTGCTCCATTCCCGTGGCAAGCATCGCGTCGCGGGTCTTGGCATCAGGCAACGTCATCCGCATCGTCATCAGCGTGCCGTTGCCGTCTGGCTTAAAAGTCGTTTCAACATGGTTCTCAGGTGTGGGATCAGGGAGGTGCATGCGCTCCACGTGAACGATGCGGCGGAAGGGCTCCAGCGCTACGTATTCACCTGTTAGATAGAACCCGTTTCCTTTGCCATCAGCCCATTCGTAGCGAATCTTGCCACCCTCTCTTGGATCGCTCAGGCAAACTGGCATGGTCCAGCCCGCAGGCCCGAGCAGCCATTTCTGGATAATCGAGGGTTCCGTGTGCGCACGGTACACCGCCTCCGGCGAGGCGGCAAACCGCCGAGTCAGAACGACATGTTTGTCGCCTTCGGTTTTCAGAGTCATCTTAGTCATGGTCATGGTTTGTCCTTACGTTTTTTGGTCTGTGCCGCCAAAACCCTGTCCAGGCGGGTGTAGTTCGTCTCTAAGGCTTTGCGCAAGAGTTTAAGCCATTGGTCGATCTCAGCGATGGCGCCCGGAGCAAGCCGGCACGGGCGTTTCGCTCCTTCTATAAGCCGTGTAATGAGTCCAGCTTCCTCCAGCACTCGAAGGTGCCGGGAGACCGCGGGCTGGCTCATTGCGAACGGCTCGCGGCACTACAGAGCCTGGCGAAGCCGGAAACGCCTGTGCAGTCAGCAAGGGTGGAATGATCCAAATGATCTTCGACGGCTGGGCGCGTTGAGGCGTTCAGACGAGTGGCAACTTCGTCCACGATCAGCGGAGAGGGTTCCGTCTTCCTAGTACTGGTGAATCCCGAAGGGCTATTCTGCAGCTGATGCGTCGGCGGTACGATTAGGGCAGCGACATTCTATGAAAGGATCGCGATGAGCGACTTGGTATCGGCAGCGGGATATACGCCGAACGCGCTTGGGGTGGATGAGAAACCATTCTTGGCGATAGGACCTAAACCACGCGTCATTCGCATTCATGGCTGGCAGGTGATATTCTCGCTCGCGACCGTTTTGACGCTTGTGACCGCCGGCGAATGTCGATCGATTACGCATTTCCCGTCGCTCCTGTATGGCGCCGTGCTTTGGGTTTGGTGGGGGTTCGTAGCAAATGCGATCTGGCAGCTTGGGCAGCGGTCCCCCATTGCCTTACGGTTCTCTCCCAGGATCATCTCGCTTCATTTGCTGGCGGCGGTTATTCTTGGCGTGCTGCATTTGTTGTTCTTGGGTGGCTTAGGTTTCACCGTGCCGGGGTGGGCTGCCCACTCGAGCGCGCCGGCCATATGGACGCGCCTTTTCGATATCAACCGGTTCGGTTTCGAGATATTGGTATACGGTTTTGTTTTCGGGATTGCGGGTATTGTGCAGATGCATGTTCAGGCGCAGCGTGAAACAATGCACTCTCTGGAGTTACAAAGGCAGCTTTCCGCGGCGCATTTACAAGCGCTACAGATGCAACTGGAACCCCACTTCCTTTTCAATACCCTGAACGCCATCACGACGTTGGTGGAACTTGGAAGGCAGAAGGAGGCAGCAGAGATGCTGTCGCACTTGAATGCCGTTCTCAAGAGCACACTTCAACGGACAAGTCCCGGCAAGGTTCCTTTATGGCAAGAATTGGAGATCTTGGAAAACTATCTGGCGATTGAACAGGTGCGTTTTGCGGATCGGTTGAGCATCGAAATTAAAGTGGACCCGAGCGCGTTAGACGGCCTGGTTCCTTGCTTTTTGCTGCAACCGATCGTGGAGAACGCGGTCCGGCACGGCATCGCGCAGTTGGAAGAAAACGGGGTGATTCAGACCTCGATTGAGCGCGAGGGAGGCTATCTCCATCTGCGTGTACGAGACAATGGCCCGGGCTCAAACGGGAGCGCGCCACCGGGACACGGCATTGGATTGAGAAACACGCAGCACCGTCTGACTCACTTTTATCAGAAGCGTTACGAGTTGCGAGTGAGTGAACCTGAGTCGGGCGGCTTTGAGGTTTCTATCACATTGCCCTATGAGCCGAAGCTATCTTGAGACTGAAGACACTCATCGCAGATGATGAATCACTGGCGCGAGAGCGTCTAAGATATCTTCTCTCCGCGGATGAAGAGATTGAGGTGGCGGGCGAGTGCCGGAACGGGCGGGAGGTTGTCGCTTATTTAAAAGCCAACCCGATCGATTTACTCTTTTTAGACATCCAGATGCCTGGCGGTAGTGGTTTTGATGTGATTACTCAGATTGGACTTGCACGAATACCGCTGATTGTTTTCGTGACGGCCCACGACCAATACGCGGTGAAGGCCTTCGAAGTACAGGCGCTGGACTACCTTACTAAGCCGGTGGAGTCGTCACGTTTGCAGGCAGCTCTTTCGCGCGTGAAAGAGCGCGCTGCTTCGAAAGCGGCCTTACTGACGCAGGACGCTCTCAAAGAGATTCTGGCGGGATTTCACAATACCGTAGAGGGGCGGGACAAACATCCGACGCGGCTGCTGGTTTCCCACGGAACAAGAGACTCGTTTGTGCAGGTGAATGACATCGAATGGATTGAAGCGGCCGATTACTATGCGTGCCTGCACGTCGGCGCAAAGACGTTCATGGTGCGAGAAGCGATGAAGGAACTTGCAACGACGCTGGACCCGCGAAGATTTGTGCGCATCCATCGCGGCGCGATTGTGAACGTGGATCACGTACGCGAAGTGGTTCGAGAAGGGCGCAGCGAAGGTTGCGTGATTTTAGCCAACGGACAGCGGCTGAAGTTGAGCAAAGCGGGATGGCAAGCTCTGCTTTCGGCCAGCCGAAAATAAGCCTTCCTATTGGAAGAGGTCATCGCATGACAACCTATTCCTTTGAACGGAAGAGGGCCTTGGGGCATATGGCGTGGACGCCTACTTTGCCGTCGACCAATTGAGTAATATTCACATCGACAGCGACACTCGTCAGTGCGTAGGCGTCATCCCGGCTTAGGTGTTTTTCAGAAACCAGAAAATCGATCATGTTGCGAACGGCGATTTCGGCGGCGGTTTTCAGGTCTTCGTCGAAGCCCATGGAGATGTAGCTGGTGGGTGTCTCGCCGCGCGGCCAGAGCAGGTGCCCGTCTTTGTGTACGATGAATTTGAAGGTTCCGGTGAGCCAGGTTTCAAGGGCGGTGATGTCCACCTCGCCGTTGCCTTGGCCGGCGTGCCCATCACCGGCTTCAAAGAACGCGCCTTTCGCTTGCACAGGGATGTAGAGCGTGGTTCCTGCCACCAGCTCTTTGTTATCCATGTTGCCTGCGTGCATCCAAGGCGGTCCGCTGTTCAGTTTGCCTGAAAAGGGAGCAACGCCCATGCTGCCGAAGAAGGGATGGAGCGGGATCTCAATACCAGGGGCAAATTTGGCGAGCATGCGATCGCGGTCGAGCGGAATCATTCTCAATCGGGCATACGGGAAGTCGTTGGGGAGAAAGCCGCGACCGGGGGCGAAGCCGTTGCAGGCATACGGAACGTCGATATCGATCTTTTGAATTTGCACTTCGAGCACGTCGCCGGGTTCGGCTTCGGTGATCGCAACCGGGCCGGTGAGAATGTGGCCTCCGGGGCCTTTGTCTTTTACCTGGGCGTGAATGTCACGGTCGTATTGGGGGATGGCGTTGTGAGGCATGCCGGCGGCTTCCATGCGGTCGAGGGAGCAGGTGGAAAGAGTGTGCATGCGCACGGTATCGCCGGAATGGATGGTGAGGGCGGGCTTTCCTTCGGCTGAGTAGTAGCCCCAAGCGACGGTGGAGGGCGAGGCGGGGAGGTCGTATTCGGCGGCGGTGGCGAGTGCGGCGGTCGTGATGGCGCTGATCAGCTGGTTCGGCT
>CAXUCT010000149.1:0-9979 GCA_964249415.1 uncultured Bryobacteraceae bacterium
CCGGTTGCAATCGCGGATTCTCGCCGCGCCGGTCCACGTAATTCGGGATTTGCGGCTCTTCGTGCAGCGAGGTGCCAATTCCATGCCCAACAAATTCCCGCACAATTGAGAAGCCATTCGACGTAACATGCTTCTCGACCGTGCCGCAAACATCAAACAGCCGGTTTCCAGCCCGTACACGGTCAATCGCCAGTTCCAGGCTTTCCTCAGTCACCTTCAACAGCCGCTTCACAGAGTCATTCACTTGGCCGACGCCGACGGTAACCGCCGAATCGCCATAGTATCCATTCAACAACACACCCGTGTCAATTGAAACGATGTCGCCCGCCTTCAATTTCCGCTTTCCGGAAGGCATTCCGTGGACGACTTCTTCATTCACGGACGTGCACAGGGCGTAGGGGTACTTGGTTCCCGAAGCTTGCGTGTAGTACCCTTTGAACGCTGGCTTCGCGCCTGCATCCGAGATCATTCTCTCCGCAGCCGCTTCGAGATCCTGAGTACTCACACCCTCTGCTACCATGGCCCTCAAATCTTCGAGTATTTGGTAGACCAGCAAACCACTGCGGCGGAGTTTCTCAAGCTCTACCGCGCTGCGACGCACAATCACGGCAGCACTCTCACGTTCGAGGCGCCCGCACCGGCCGCTTGAGCCAAGCCAGCCGCAGCTAACGCATCACAGATCTGCTGCCCAATCCGATCTGGGCTTGCATCTGCAGCTTCGAGTTCGAATAGCGGAACACCTGCTTCGCGAAAAAAGTTTAAAATCGGGCGCGTTTGCTGCTCGTATTCATTGAGCCGCTCACGAATCACCGATTCACGATCATCCTCGCGTGTCACCAAAGTTGCCCCATCCAAGTCACAGACACCCGCAACTTTGGGAGGGTTCGTCTTCAAACTATAAAGGGTTCCACAGACGGGGCACTGCCGACGGCCACTAAGACGAGCTACGATTTTTTCGTAGTCAACTACCAAGTGTATCACGGCCGGCCGGAAATGAAAACGCTCCAGCAACCCACGGAGAACTCGCGCCTGATTCAACGTTCGGGGATACCCGTCGAGGATGATGCCGGATGCGCAATCTGGCTGAGCCAATCGCGCTTCCACCAACCGGTTCACCAGTTCATCGGAAGCAAGCTTACCCGACTTGAGTAAACGTCCAGTCTCCAACCCAATGGCATCTCCAGCTTGAATGTGCGCACGGAGCATGTCGCCTGTCGAGATGTGAGGTCCTTTGAGACAGTTCCGCAGCAACTTAGCTTGCGTACCTTTACCTGAACCGGGAGATCCAAACAGGATGACCGCGGGCGCTGAAGAGTTTGTATGTCCCAAATCAACCCAATTAGTTTCGTCGGCCCCGAACGCGGCCGGCGCGCGGAGTGAAGCCTTCGTAATGGCGCATGATCAACTGCGCCTCAATCTGGTTGACCGTATCCATGGCGACTCCGACGACGATTAGAAGAGATGTCCCGCCGAAGAAGAAATTCACACCTAAGCCATCAAGCAGCCATCGCGGAAAGTGGGCGTCAATGAAATTGCCCACCAACGGCAGACTCTGCAGCTTGATTCCCGAGATCATGATCATCGGAATCAGCGACAAGATGGATAAATACAAGCCGCCGACCACGGTGATCTTCGAAAGAATATTATCCATGTACTCGGCCGTATTCCTGCCAGGCCGGATACCGGGAATGAACCCGCCGTACTTCCGCATATTATCCGCCGCTTCGCTGGGGTTAAAGATGATCGAAACGTAAAAGAAGCAGAAGAACACGATCAGCAGAACGTAGACGAGATAATACAGCGGCTCAGAACCGCTGAGCGCTCCCAGCATGCTGCTCATCCAAACACTATTCTTGACCGGCTGAAATTGCAGAAGAGTTTGCGGAAAAGCCAGCAAGGACGACGCAAAGATAATGGGGATCACGCCGCCGGCATTCACCTTCAGCGGCAAGTGAGTAGATTGACCGCCCATCATGCGCCGGCCAATGACGCGCTTGGCATATTGCACCGGGATGCGGCGCTCGCCCCGCTCCACCAGCACGATAAACGCCACGACTGCCACCATCATTGCCAGGATGATAACCATCTGCAGCACAGGCCACTGATGCGTCACAAAGGTGTTGGTGTACATGTTGCTAACAGCGTGAGGCAGACCAACAATAATGCCGGTAAAGATAATAAGCGACATCCCATTTCCGACGCCACGATCGGTAATCTGCTCACCTAGCCACATGATGAAGGCCGTGCCTGTAGTAAAAGTAAGCGTCGTCATGATCAAAAAGCCGATGCCGGGATGCAGGACGAAGTTGCCGTCTGATCTCTCGAGCGTGAACGCAATGCCGACCGATTGGACGAGCGCCAGGATTACTGTTAAATAGCGCGTCCACTGCGTGATTTTACGGCGGCCCAGCTCACCCTCTTTTTGCAACTTGTCGAGCGTAGGCACGACCACCGTCAACAACTGCAGAATGATCGACGCCGTGATGTAGGGCGTTATGCCGAGCGCAAAGATTGTCATGCGGCGCAGCATGCCGCCACTGAACAGATCGAAATAGCCTAGAAAGCCACCAGAGGCACTGCGCGTAAAGAACTCTTGGAATCGATTCGTGTCGATGCCTGGAGTGGGAATGTAGGCACCTACCCGATATACCGCCAGCAACGCGAGCGTAAACAAAACGCGCCTTCTGAGGTCCGGGATCCGAAATACATTGCCGAGAGCTTCGAAAAACTTTGTCATGAGAGAACTCCGGTTGGCGGCGCCGGAACGGAACTACAACCTATTTAGCTTCCATGCCTGGTGCAGGAGCCGCTTTGGCCAGGACCTCGGCTGTGCCACCCGCTTTTTGAATCTTGTCCAGCGCAGACTTCGAGTATACGTGCGCTTTGATCGTGATCTTCTTGGTCAGCTCACCATTGCCCAAACCCTTGAGCCCGTCGTACTGCTTTTTCACGACGCCGCTCGCCACAAGCGATTCCATGGAGAATGAGTCGCCATCCAGCTTCTCAAGCGTGCCAAGGTTCACGATGGCGTATTCCTTACGAAAGATGTTAGTAAAACCACGTTTTGGCAGACGCCGGTGAAGCGGCATTTGGCCACCCTCAAAGCCACGCATCATGCTGTAGCCGGAGATGGACTTTGCACCCTTGGCGCCGCGACCCGAATACTTGCCGCGACCGGTGCCCATTCCCTGGCCCAGACGTCGCTTTTTGTGTTTCTGACCTTTAGGAGGCCGTAAATCACTCAGGTTCATGTGTCTCTTTGCTCCCGCTTTTATTCTTCGACGATCTCGAGCAGATGCGGAACCTTCTTCACCATGCCGCGAAAACCTGGCGTATCGGGGCGTTCCACCACCCGGTTGATTTTATGAAGCCCTAGCGACTTCACGATGTCTTTGTGCTTTTGGGGCGTGCAGATGACGCTACGCACCAGCCTGATTTTGATCTTTCCTTCAGCCATTGTCTGTGCCTACAGTCTCTCGATCGGAAGCCCGCGCATATCCGCGACAGCGCTCTTGTCGCAAAGCTGCTCGAGTGCTGCAATGGTTGCCTTGACGACGTTATGCGCATTATGCGAACCAATGGACTTGGTGAGCACATTTGGGATGCCCACAGCCTGGATCACCGCGCGAACCGGACCGCCCGCAATCACGCCAGTGCCTGCCGGAGCGGGTTTCAACAACACCAAACCGCTTCCGAAGCGGCCCAATACAGGATGCCGGATGGTGGTCTCAAGCACGTGCACCTTGCGCAGATTTTTCTTGGCTGCTTCGATTCCCTTCTTGATAGCGGAGGGAACCTCCTTCGCCTTGCCCGTTCCGTATCCAACCACTTTGGCGTTCGGATCGCCCACCACTACCAATGCCGAAAAGCTCATGTTTTTGCCGCCCTTCACCACTTTCGTGACGCGGTTAATACTAACAACCTGCTCTTTCAGATTCAGGTTTTGGGTGTCGACCCGTTTGGCGTTGCTGTTCGATGTCATTCGCTTTAGAATTCCAGTCCCGCTTCGCGAGCCGCGTCTGCGAGCGCTTTCACCCGGCCATGATACAGATAGCCGCCGCGGTCAAACACTACCTTTGTGATGCCTTTGTCTTTGGCGCGCTGTGCCACGGCTTTGCCGATCAGCTTTGCGCCTTCGACATTGCCGCCCTTGCCGCGCAGGTCCTTCTCTACTGAACCTGCCGCCACCAAAGTGTGCCCTTGCTGATCGTCGATGACCTGAGCATAAATATGGTTTACGCTGCGGAATACAGCCAGACGCGGACGCTCCGGAGTGCCGGCCACCCGGCTGCGAATGCGCGCATGGATCCGATCGCGAATCTCTTTTCTGGAATCTCGCGCCATTTACTTGCTCCCTGCGCCGGTCTTGCCAGCCTTCTTACGCAACACTTCGCCGGTATAGCGAACGCCCTTGTTCTTGTATGGGTCCGGCGGACGCAAGGCGCGAATCTGCGCCGCAATCTGCCCCACTGCTTGCCGGTCGTAGCCGCTCAGAACCAGGTGCGTCTGGCGATCGATCTTCAGATCGACTCCGGCGGGGAGCACGAATTCAATGGAATGCGAGTAACCCAACGTAAAGACCGCGACTTTACCTTTTACGTCTGCACGATAACCCGTGCCAACGATATCAAGCTCGCGCGTCCACCCAGTCGAGACACCTTGTACGGCATTCGCCGCCAACGCGCGCGTCAGGCCGTGCAGGGCGGCCAGTTTGTCGTTCTCGCGAACCAGTTCCAGATGGCTGTCTTTTTGCTCGATCCGGATGCCGGGCGGAATGGGAACGGCAAGCTTCCCTTTGGGGCCTTCCACTTGGAGTTGATCGCCAAAACTCACTTTCACTCCCGTGGGCAGCGCAATGGGCTTCTTTCCTACTCGTGACATGGACTTAATTCCTTACCAGATCTGACAGAGAACTTCGCCGCCAACGCCTTCTTTGCGAGCGGAAAGACCTGTCATCACGCCTCTCGGCGTCGTGAGAATGTTAATGCCTAAGCCGCCCAGAATACGCGGAATCGCTTTGCTGGCCACGTACACGCGGCAACCGGGACGGGACACGCGCTCAATACGCGAGATGACCGGCAGGTTCGATGGCGTGTACTTCAAGTAGAGGCGGATGAACTTCTTCGCACCCTCCTCTGTCAGCTTGAAATTTAAAATGTAGCCTTCCTCTTTGAGGATGCGGGCAATTTCATTCTTGAGCCGGGACGCCGGGACGTCCACCTTCGCATGACGCGCAATCAGAGCGTTACGCACGCGCGTCAGCATATCGGCAATGGGGTCTGCTGTCATCTACTTTTCAGCACCTTTCATTCCTTATCGCGCACAACGGCCACCAACCGGCCCTATGCACTTCAACTTACGTGCACAACGGCTTGTGCACTTCATTCCTTCTCCGTTCAAATCCTGCGCCGTTACCAGCTGGCTTTCGTCACGCCGGGAACTTCGCCTGCCAGGGCAAATTTGCGGAAGCAGATGCGGCACAAACGAAACTTACGCAGAAAGCCGCGCGGACGGCCGCAATTCTTACAGCGGTTCCGCAGCCGCGTGGGGAACTTCACCGCAGTCCCGGCCTTTTTTGCCTGCTCCATCTGAAGCAGCTTCTTTTCTTCTTTAGCGATCTTTGCAGTCGTTGCCATCTATCCTCTATCGCACACAACAGGCGCCAAACGCCCTGTGCCCCGAACAATCCTCAGTTACTGCCGAAACGGCATACCCATATGACGCAGCAGCGCCAAGCCTTCGGCATCTGTCTTGGCGGTGGTGGTGATGCTGATGTTCATGCCCTTGGTTTTCTCCACTTTGTTGTAATCAATCTCGGGGAAGATTAATTGGTCCTTCAACCCGAGCGTATAGTTGCCGCGGCCATCAAATGACTTGGGCGAAACACCACGGAAATCGCGAACACGAGGTAAAGCGACATTCATCAGGCGATCCAAAAACTCATACATGCGGTCGCCGCGCAGGGTCACCATGCAACCGATGGCCATGCCTTCCCGCAGCTTGAATGCAGCAATCGATTTCTTTGCCTTTGTTACCACCGGACGCTGTCCCGCAATCGCGCCCAGTTCGTTCACAGCTCCATCCATCAGCTTGCTGTTGCCCGTGGCTTCGCCCAGGCCAATGTTGATCGAGACCTTTTCGACCTTCGGAACAGCCATCTGGTTCTTGTAACCGAAGTCTTTGTTCAGAGCCGGGACCACGTTCTTGGCGTAATGCTCGCGCAGGCGAGCTTTCGAACCGCCACTCTTCGGCCGGGATTGCGGGCCGGCTTGCGCCGCCTGGGCTGCATCCGCGTTGCTCTTGGCCTTGCGCTCGGCCTTCGCCTTGGCGCCTGCGCCCGGATTTGAATCAGTATTCTTTGCCATTACTTAACTTTCTTGGGCCGGTTCCAAACGGCCTTCTGCGTTCTTAATCTTCGCCCCGCTGAAGCCGGGACCATCGCTTACTTTTTGTCGAGCGCTTCGCCGCCCTTACGCGCTACCCGCGTGCGCCGGACCGCGCCACCCACGTTCTCAAGCCTATAGCCGATTCGCGTGGGCACGCCGCCCGCGGTCATGATCATCACGTTCGAGACGTCTATGGGCATGGGCTTTTCCGCAATGCCGCCCTTAATCTGCTTGGACGGATTCGGCCGAGTGTGGCGCTTCACTACCATTACCCCGTCTACAGTGACCTTGCCTGCGAAACGATCCACTTCAAGCACTTTACCCGTTTTGCCCTTATCGCGACCGGCGATGATACGGACCAGATCGTCTTTCTTAATCTTGACGTGCCGAGGCTTCTGCTCGCCTTTCTCCTGGCGCCTTTGATATGCAATCTTTGGCATGGTTAAATGACCTCCGGCGCCAGCGAGACGATCTTCATAAAGCGCTTGTCCCGCAGCTCGCGCGCGACTGGTCCAAAGACGCGCGTCCCTACCGGCTCGCCGACTTCATTGATCAGTACCGCCGCATTTGAATCAAACCGGATATATGTGCCATCTTTCCGGCGCGTCTCTTTACGCATCCGCACCACCACGCAGCGAACCACTTTGCCCTTCTTGATGCTGGAATCGGGCGCGGCCTCTTTAACGCTGGCCGTGATAACATCCCCCAAACCTGCGCGAAGTCCCAGGTCGCCCCCGCGGGGCAAGATGCACTGCAACTTGCGCGCGCCGCTATTGTCGGCCACCTCCAGCATCGTTCGCATCCCAATCATGACGTTTTCTCCCTAAAGCATGGGCCGCCGCTCTCGCAACCAGCTCCAGGCAATTCTCTTCAGTCCTACTTTTTCTTCTTTTTAAGCGTCTTCTTCGCTCGCGTATCCGCAGTTCCTTCAAGCGCCGGGTGATCAACAGCCACTTGCACGGCCTTGCGGATCACCGTTCCGAGTTCCCAGCGCTTCAATTTGCTCAAAGGCCGGCACTCCACGATGCGCACCACATCACCCATCTGCGCCGTTTGCTGCTCGTCATGAGCATAAAATTTCTTACGCTTTTTCACAATTCGCTTGTAAACCGGATGCGCGGCGCGGCGCGTGACCTCGACCACGATCGTCTTCGCCATCTTGGTCGAAACTACCTCGCCCACCTTCTCGTTTTTGTGCCCAGCTTTGGTAGTCCCGCCGACCGGGGCTGCATTTCCGTTGTTTGCCGTTGCTGCCATGTTCTTTATCCAGATCTCTCTTGTGATGTTTTGCGCTTACGTTCGTGCCCTGATCGGTCTGCAACTATTTGTTTTTTCGCCTACCACTAACCGCATTTCTGGCTGCGGCGAGAGCCCGCTGCGCCGCTGATTTCCTGGCAACGGGCTTCCCGGCTGCCACCACTTTGGGCGCCGGCCCCGCGACTTGGGGCACTTCACCCTGGGCTGCCTTTTCATGCAGCACCGTCAGCATGCGCGCCCGGTCCTTTTTCAGACTCCGATACTTCTTTAGCCCTTCCGATTGCCCCATTCCCATCTGAAAACGAAACCGGAAAAGCTGTTCCTGGGCGTCCTGCGCCTGCCGCTGCAAATCAGTGGCGTCAACGCCACGCATCTTATCTGCTCTCATGGTTAACTCGCCTTTACTGCTTCAGCCGGTTGGGTGCGCGACACAAACTTGGTTGGCACCGACAGCTTCTGCGCAGCCAGGCGCATCGCTTCCGTCGCCACCGCAATTGAAACGCCTTCCATTTCAAACAGCATTTTGCCCGGCCTCACGACCGCCACCCAAGCCTCCGGAGCGCCTTTGCCCTTACCCATACGCGTTTCAGGCGGTTTCTTCGTGATCGGTTTGTCTGGAAACACGCGAATCCAAACCTTTCCGCCACGCTTAATGAAGCGCGTCATCGCAATACGAGCCGCTTCAATCTGGCGGTTGGTCACCCAGCCGCAGCCAAGCGCCTTTAATCCGAATTCGCCAAACGAGAGCGCCGAGCCGCGCCAGGCCTTGCCCGTCATGCGGCCGCGCTGCTGCTTGCGAAACTTGACTTTCTTCGGCATCAACATAGCGATAGTCTCCTGAGATCAGCAAGCGACGGCGCTTACTCTTTTGCTAAATCCTTATCGATTTCGCCAGCGGGCGTGGACGCGCGGCCGATAGCATCACCGGCATTGCCCTGCGGCTGTTCCTGCTTCCATGAAGGAGCGGTGGGCGCGGCCAGCGGCGGAATCACCGGGGAAGTAGCCGGCTTCGGCATCTCGCCCGGCGCTAACTGCACTACCGGGCCCGTCGGCTCAGGAGCCGGTTGGGCAATGGGAGAACGCCCGCCACGGTCCGGTACGCGATCACCACCACGGTCCCCACCCCGGTCGCGGTCTCCACCACGGTCATCGCGGCGCGGGCGGCGACGAGGCTCAGCTTCGTTCCGTAGCGAGTTGCGGCGGTTCCCGCTTTCGAGCACTTCGCCCTTGTAAATCCAAACCTTGATGCCGATCACGCCGTAAGTCGTGTACGCTTCGCTGAAACCGTAATCGATATCCGCGCGCAACGTATGCAGCGGAAGCTGCCCTTGCAAATACCACTCACTGCGCGCAATCTCGGCGCCGTTCAAGCGGCCCGACACGCGAACTTTGATTCCTTTGCAGCCGAAGCGCAACGCCGAATCGACCGCCTTACGCATCGCCCGGCGAAAGGCCACGCGCTTTTCCAGTTGCAGGCCAATCGATTCAGAAACCAATTGCGCATCCAGCTCCGGCCGGTGCACTTCCTGAATATCGATGAACACCTCGCGCTTGGTCTTCTTCGCGAGATCTCCCTTCAGCTTCTCAATCTCGGCGCCTTTACGCCCGATGATGATGCCAGGGCGCGAAGTGCGGATAGTGATGCGCAGCTTGTTGCCGGGCCGGTCCACCTCGATTGAACTTACGCCGGCAGCTTTGAGGCGCGCCAGCAGCGATTCTTTCAACTGCAGGTCTTCATGCAACAGCTTGGCGTAATCCTGCTTGGCAAACCAGCGGGAACGCCATGTTTTGGTGACGCCTAAACGAAACCCGTAGGGATTTACTTTCTGACCCATTCTTATCGCCTATTCCTTTTAGCCCTATTCTGCTTCCGCTTCGGCTCTTTCGCCAAGCTTCACCACGATGTGCGATGTGCGCCGCTGATACCGGTACGCACGGCCCATGGGGGCAGGGCGAATACGCTTCTGGCGCGGCCCTTCGTTCACGTACGCCTCAGCGATAAACAGCCGGTCGACATCCACGTCGTCGGACTTGTTCTCGGCATTCGCGATCGCTGAGCGCAGGAGCTTCTCCACTGCCGGCGCAATGCCTTTGTTGACGGCACTCAGAATGTGAATCGCATCACCCGCCTGCCGCCCGCGAATCATGTCGATCACCAGACGCGCCTTTTGTGCCGATACGTGCATATAACGCGCTTCTGCCTTGGCCAAAACTGCTGTTTGATCGGCCATCGCTATTTCGCCGCCTTCTCGGTGGACTTCGCCGCGTGGCCCTTGAAAGTACGCGTGGGCGAAAACTCACCCAGCTTGTGGCCGACCATATTTTCGGTCACGTAG
>CAXUCT010000150.1:0-9937 GCA_964249415.1 uncultured Bryobacteraceae bacterium
TTTCGCCGCGTTACTTCTACGACGATTTGGGAAGTGCGCTGTTTGAGGCCATCACGGTGCTTCCTGAATACGGCCTTACACGCGCCGATGAGCGGCTGTTGCAGTCGTACTCGGAGGAGATTGCCATCCGAACCGGTCGTCTATCCTTCGTCGCGGAATTAGGCAGCGGGACGGGGAAGAAGACCAAGCACGTCTTACGCGCTGTTGCGCGACAGAACGGCGAGTTAGTCTATCGGCCCATAGACGTTTCCGCCGCGGCTCTCGCGGCCTGCGAGCTGGAGTTGCAAGTTGTTTGCCCGGTGCAACCTGTTTGTGGCGACTGGATGGAAGGCGTTCGGGAGATTACTAACCAAAGAACCGACCGCGATCCTTTGCTGCTTCTGTTCCTTGGTAGCTCGATCGGCAACTTAGAAAGAGAGGCGCTGGCCGGCTTCTTCCGCAATTTGCAGCAGTATCTACGGCCCGGCGACTTTCTGCTGCTGGGCGCTGATCTGGTAAAGGACTCGCAAATCATGATCGCGGCGTACGACGATCCGACTGGAGTTACCGCGGCTTTCAATCTTAACGTTCTCGGCCGCATGAACCGCGAGCTTGATGCCGAATTCGACCTGCGTTCTTTCGCGCATGAAGTGCGATGGAATAAAGAAGCAAGGCGCATTGAGATGCACCTGCTTTCGTGCCGCGATCAATCAGTGTATGTGGGCGCCCTAGACACCAGCTTTAAGTTCCGGGCCGGGGAGACAATCTGGACGGAGTCATCCCACAAGTTCACCGAAAGGGAACTGGAGGATTGTGCCGTCCTTAGCGGCTTTACGCCAGTTGCCACCTGGATTGATCAGCAGTGGCCTTTCGCAGAGACGCTGTGGCGAGTTTCCTAAGACGGCCCCGGCTCCGGCTTACTGGATCAAGAAGCGCCATAGCTTACCGGCCTTCGGCGTCCAGATGCGCTCGCCGCCGCCATAGCGTAATGAGTAGCCCGCAATCGCCTCTGCCTCTGCAGCGGTTATCTGTGAGGCGTAGCGACTTACAACACTTGACTTACTCTCAACTGCCTCGTTGGCGGTGATGACGGTGGGTTCCAAAGTCAGGCCGGTCGCACGCTCAATATCCTCCACTCGCGCCTTTAGTTCGTCATCTGAAATCCAGGTGGCGTACGGTAGGTCTTCGTAAAATCCCAGCCGTTCCGTCTGTGATAAAGAAGTCGCGGCACGCCGAACGGCATTGTGATCTATGTGGCTGCCCAAAGCAAGAGGCGCGAATACCAATCCCTGCGCCAAGTAGGGACGAATGAGCAATGCGAGCGCGCTGATCTCCGCTTCAGGTTGAAGGTTGATATTGTCCGGAGCGCAAATGGCGGCCGCGCTGATACCTAATCGAAGCGGTGCGTCCAGTAGTCCGAAGGAGTCAATGCGAATAGCGGGATGGATAGAAGCCAAGGCGTCCCGGTCCTCCCGCTCTCTCACCAAAGATATTGCAGAGCTTCCCGTTGCAGCCGAGTGCGGCGCGTAAGAGCTTGCCGTGAAGAAATTTACTACAGTGATTTCGACGTTTCGTTCCGACCATCGGGACAGCGCCAGACATAACGAAAAGGCGGCATCATCCCGATGGGGCGATAGAACCGTCAACGGCAGCATTCGCGTGGCGAACGTTAAAGGGCTACTGCGGGCCGGACTGGTAAACCCGAACTGACCGCCGCCGCTGCCGCCGCGGGCCTCACCGCGAAATCAGGAGCGGCCGCAAGCTGCTTGCAGAGCGTAAGGGATTGAGCGACAACTTGGTCCATGTTGTAGTAGCGATAGGTAGCTAACCGGCCAACGAAATGCACCCGCTTGGTGGCCGCCGCCAGCTCCGCGTAGCGCTTATAGAGCGCGCCGTTCTCGGGTGTCGGAACAGGGTAGTACGGATCGCCTTCACTAGCGGGATACTCATAGACCACACTGGTCTGGCGGTGCACTTGCCCGGTAAGATACTTGAACTCAGTTACGCGAGTGTAGGCGTGATCGTTCGGATAGTTCACTACCGCTACGGGTTGCAGGTACTCTCGATTCAGAGTCTCATGCTTAAAACGCAACGACCGGTAGGGAAGTTCGCCAAATCGAAAGTCGAAGTATTCATCTACGGGTCCGGTGTAGATAATCTCCTTGTAACTTACATTCTTTACTACGTCACGGAAGTCACTACCTAGCTCAAGCTGAATGTTCGGGTGGTCTAACATATTTTCGAACATCATGGTGTAGCCGTTTTTCGGCATCGCCTGAAAAGTATCGGTAAAGTAGCGGTCGTCGCGGTTGGTCCGAACCGGTATGCGGGCAGTTACCAGAGCGTCTAATTCCGACGGATCCTTTCCCCATTGCTTGCGCGTGTAGTTTCGGAACAGCTTCTCATAGAGATCACGGCCGACCTTACTTACAACCACGTCCTCGGAAGTTCGAATCGAAGCGCGAGACTCGGCGCGCGAGGCGAAAAACTCTTCTACCTCTTTTTCCGAAGTGAGCTTCAGATTGTAAAGAATGTTAACGGTATCGAGATTGATGGGTACAGGAACAAGCTTTCCCTCCACGGAAGCCAAAACGCGATGTTCATAGTTACGCCACGACGTGAACTGCGAAAGATATTCGAAAACCTGTTCTGAATTGGTATGGAAGATATGAGGGCCGTAACGGTGAACGAGTATGCCGTCTTCGTTGAGGTGGTCATAGGCGTTTCCCGCGATGTGTTCGCGGCGATCGACTACCAAGACTTTCTTGCCGAACGTCCGGGCCATTTTCTCCGCGGCTACAGCTCCTGCAAAACCCGCTCCAACAATAAGGTAATCAAACATTGGCGGCATCTTTCACGCCGAGGCTGCTCACGGAGGCGGCCGTCCGCAGGCGACTGTCGACAGGTGAATGCTTCAGGGTCAGTTTGGTTTGTATAAGTTGATTCATATCGCTCCACGTCTTGTCCCAGGAAGACTGAGACAGAAAATGATCTATCCGAGTTCGAACTTCACTATTGATTGGACTCTGCAGAAGAGAATCGCCAGCACTGATGAATTCGCCGGCACCGTTTGCAATCTTCACGAGCCCGAGGTCGCCGTAGGGGGTGATCACGTCCCGAATGGGCGCGGAAATAACTTGCAGGCCGGCAGCCAGATACTCAGGAGTTTTCGTCGGACTAATGAACCGGGTGGACTCGTTGAGTGCAAATGGAAGCATCCCGATACTCCAACCGGAAAAATAAGCCGGCAAATCAGCATACGCCTTCATCCCCAAGTAATGAATGTTTTCCGCTTGGGGCAGAGCATCGGGGTTGATCTTCACCACGGGCCCGATCATCATGATGTGCCAGTGCGGGCGCTGGGAAGCGATTTGCCGAATGAGATCGAGGTCCATACGTTCATCAATAACGCCGGCATAGCCTAGACGCGGACGGGGAATACTTGCCTGGTCTTCCGGTTCGCGGTGAGCGGAGCGCGCTTTCGCGAAATGTAATACCTCCACACTGCTGGGAAACAGGTGAACAGAAGGATGTTGCCGCCGCTTCGAAGCGTAAAGGCTGGCGCCCCCCGTGAAGACGAGGTTCGCCTGTTGAAACAGCATGGCCTCGTTGTTCCTCATTGCTGGAGGAGCGCCGGCAAAGGCAGAAAGCTCATCCATGCAGTCGTACACCGTGACGTCGGGGCGGAGATCAGAGGTGAACTCCAGCGCCATAGGGGTGTAGTACCAAGCTATGTAACTGGTGATTTGCTTTTCTCTAAGTAGCGAACGGAGGAAGCTCTTCTGGTAAACAGTGATTTGTTGCTGAGTAAGTCCCGAAGGCAGGACTGGAGTGATAACATTTACCCCGGTCTTGGAACAGACGGAGGATCGCAAGTGCGGCTGGGCGTCTTCAAAAATGGGTTCTTCAAAAAAGAATACTCGCCGGGTGCGTGCGGCCCGGCTCATGAGGTGCTGTGGCCGCTGGAAAACGAAACTCCATCGGAGATGGGAGAGACAGATCAGGTCGACGTTGTTCGAGATCATGAGTAAAGTTGTAACTCCGTTCCAGCCGTGGCTGCTGATTCAAAATTGCTTGAGCGAGGGGCAGGTGCGCTTCGCGATTACCATTGGCGTCGGCGTAATCAAATAAGCCGTTGCAACAATGCCGGTCGTCGTCCCAACCCGGATGGTTGGTGATCGGATAGAGACAGATGCCATGAACGGGAATGTGCAGACGATGCGCGGCGACTACCTCGTCGCACACATAGTTAAACCATTCCGCGCGGGCGTCGTCTTCCGTGCCCGTCTCGGAGACGAACATGGGTCTACGATAGCGATTCCAAACCTCTTCCAGAATGTCGCAAAAAGGCCGGTAGCCGGGATCATTCCGCGTGAGGGTCTGGCCGTGATGGAACCACTGGTTGCGGTCGTAAAAATTGACGCCGATTATATCGAGATACTCTGGCTTACCACCGAGTTCAGGGGCCACTCTTCCGGACACCATGTCCCAAGCTTCATACTGAGCTAAGCTGTATCGTTCGGCTTCGAAATCATCTCCCGGAATAGATGGACGGCCAACAATGTGGATGACCGGTTCGGGCCAAATTAATCTTGCACCGTCTAACTCGTTTAGCAGTATGTCGCTTGCGGCCGTAGCCGCTCGAATTAAATTCCGTTTGAGTTCGGCCCCTCGGCCAATTGTGTGCGGGTTAATTGCCCCCACATCGCCGCCCGCCCAGGAAAGGAATGAGATCTCATTTACGGGCGCGAACTTAAGGCAACATGTACCGCGCTCCTTCACGAAACGGGTGACTTGGTGGACGAAGCGCTGAAAGGCGCCGGCAAAGGAAGGCGAGAAAACATCGACGTGTTCCGGCCATCCAAAATGCAGCAGGTCGAGCAGTATCTCGGTTCCGGTTTTCTCCGCCGCATCGAAAAGCATCCCTAGTGAATGGAAGTTGTATTCGCCCGGAACTTCTTCGATTAAGTGCCAACGCGCTCCCACTCTCACGGTGCTGATGCCGAAGCTCTGAAGGCGTTTGTAATCCTCGTATGCCAGAAGGTCGTGCTTGGTAGAGGCAAGGAGGTCGAGCCGTCTACCCGTCCCCTGTTTATGGGTGGAACATTCGAATCCGGCTTGTAGAAATGTGCGAAACATAGAAACTAGGCCAGCAACACTACTCCTGATTTCGCGCGGTCCACACACGCGCTCACAGCTTGTTGCGCACGAGGCGGCTCGACGCGCTAGAATTTTCGGAGGGACGGTGTCTAGGCCGCGGAAACGAGGCTGACTGTGATCCCTACTCTAGTATTGATCTTCCAGCAGGTAATTAGTTTCTAAGTAGATTTAATTACCGGTTTAAGGCCCTAGCAAAGGTCACTCATTCAATCTGAGTCCCGCGCGCTTACCCACCATGGTAAGCACTTGAAAGAGAACACCCAAGGCGGGATTTAGCGTTTTACCTTTACTTGCGTCCATGCCGGATTGCTGAGGCAGTACTTGGCTGATTGCGGCGCAGATGCCCCTAGTCATTTCAGGCAATAACGTCTCCGACGCAATCAAAAGCTTGGCGGGCAAAGAAATAGTACAGGTATACGCCTCGCCCTCCAAGGCTTGGCGAATGCAACGCGCTGCATAGTCGGCCGCAACGGAAAACCCCGGCAGATTGCTCAGCAAACCGAACCAAGCGAACTCTTCTTTTTGCCCACCCGCAAACTCGGCATTCAAATACGAACCAGTGCGCATCAGGCCAGGCACAACGGTCAACACGTGAATACCGCTGGACTTGACTTCAGAACTTAAGCCTGTTGAAAATCCGACCAGCGCAAATTTAGCACAGCTATACGGCAACAAATGGGGAACGCTAACGCGGCCCCCTACGGAAGTGATATTTACGATATGGCCGGCCGCCTGCTTCTCCATGTGGGGCAGGACTGCAAGGGTAAGATGCACTGGAGCCCAGAACATCAGATTCATCGAACGCTCGTAATCAGAAATGTCAAAGCTATCAAACGGGCCAACTTTGATGTAGCCGGCGTTGTTAATGAGGATATCGATTCGTCCGAAATGTTGAATGACACGCTCGATGAGAGAAGCAATCTCGGTTTGACTTGTCACATCGCAGGTGAAGGGGACGGCGTCGATTTGATCCGACGCGAGACGCTTACATGCTTCGTCCAATTCGCTTTCATCTCGAGCGCAGAGAGCAAGACGGCTGCCTTGGCGCCCCAAATCTTGCGCTAAAGCCAGCCCAAGACCTCGCGAGCCTCCAGTGAGCAAGACGACCTTGTTCCGCAAATCAAACTTCGGCTTAGGAATTCTCACCGAGAAAAGATTCTTAGTGACGACGACCGTGGCGGCCGACAGAGCGGTTTTTGCCAAGAAACCAAGCGCAGCGCTGACGTTAGAGCGATGCTTAGAGGGTGAAGGCCTTCGCGTAGGTTCGTGGTTCTTATAAGTCAAACAAGCTGGATTCAGCAAAGCTCGAAATGTTTCGGGCAGAAGGAGCGACAGGCAAAACTGCGGGCTTCACCAACGGTCTCTATTGGCGCCAAGCGCACCCTGTGGCAGTCACTAACGGATGTTATCCTGTAGCAGAAGTTTTGCTAAACGGGCCGGTAGCTCAGTTGGTAGAGCATCGCACTTTTAATGCGGTGGTCGCGGGTTCGAGTCCCGCCCGGCTCACCATTTTACCTAACCTAATCGTGAGCGCCGCACGTTAATGCAACGTGCAACGGCGATATAAAATGTCTGATCGCGCCTCGTACTCCGTCCCACCGGTCGATCCTGAGCAGATACATCGCCTGAAGGATAGCGTCACAAACCAGCGCAACCATATTCCTGCACTCGATGGAATAAGAGGTGTGGCTGTTCTGATTGTGATGTTTCATCACTGTGCAAGTTTCGTTCAGCCTACGGGACGAGTACGAGATAGCGTTCTCTTGCTTTCTCATGTCGGATGGACCGGAGTGAACCTCTTCTTTGTTCTTTCCGGATTTCTGATAACGGGTATCCTCCTCGAAACGAAAGCGGCAGCCAACCGGGCACAGGTTTTCTACGCACGTCGAGCCTTGCGCATCTTTCCTATCTATTATTTGACTCTCGGGACAGTCCTCCTAACCGCGAATTACTCGGACTGGCTGCAGCAGCTTCTGCCCTTCCGTAGCCGGGCAGATATAACAGCTTTCCTACTGTATTTTCAGAATTGGATACCGTTCTGGCATGGCGGACATTTTGCTCCCAACATCATTGGACATTTCTGGAGTCTGGGCGTTGAGGAAGAGTTCTACTTCCTTTGGCCCTGGCTCATTTGGACCTTGCCAGCTCGCTTTCATTTGCGCATTTGCATTATTGGCGTACTTGCGTCGTTTTTGTTGCGAGTCGCCGTGGTGGCAATCTATGGTCCAGCCTTTTGGATGTATTTGATGACCTCGGTCGGCATCGACTGCCTCTTGACAGGATCGGCCTTAGCTGTAGTTGCATTTGAAAGTGGCCGCGTCCCCCGAGCCGCATTGCTTGCAATGGCTGGGATAGGACTCGGCATTGTTTTAGCACTTGCCCTTTACGATATCCGAAACTTTGGTCGCCCCGACGTGCCCTTTACCTACACTATTGGGATAGTCGGATTTGCTTTACTTTTTGGATCGCTGGTGGGTTCGGCACAATACCCGGACTGGCACTCGACGAAGGCACTTTCTGTTAACTGGCTTCGGCGAGTAGGAGCGTACAGCTACGGGATATACGTTTATCACGTTCCATTGCTGCTGCTCGAATACCACCTTATTTTCGATAGGCTCCATGTTGACCGAAGGCAACGAAACGAGTTTGCCTTTGTCATTGGAGTTGCTATCTCTTCTTATTTGGTGGCTTGGGTCAGCTACCGCTGGCTTGAGTCGCCCATTCTTAACCAGAAACGTCGATTCCGGCCGGTATACAGGAAGCCAGAGAGCATAGAGCAATTTGTTTAATGCGTTCCCCAGTGCGGACGGTGAGCAATACTTTGGCTGTAGTGCCGCTCACCCGATGAGCATGGAATCTCCATAGGAGAAGAAGCGGTAGCGCTCCGCGACGGCATGCCGGTAAGCGGCTAAAGCGAGATCGCGCCCAGCGAAGGCGCAAATTAGCATGAGTAGGCTCGATTGTGGCAAATGGAAGTTAGTGAGCATGGCGCCGGTCCCGCGAAAGTGGAAGCCTGGATAGATAAAAAGATTCGTCTCGCCGGCGATCGCGCTTAGGCCGCCGCGAAGTAGTGACGTTTCTACCGTTCTGACACTCGTTGTGCCTACGCAAAACAATCGCTTGGCGCGGCGCATGATGGCCGCATTCTCTTCAGAGATCTCGAAGCGTTCTTCATGTAAGCGTATGTCCTCCACGTTTTGCACGCGCAGGGGAGCAAACGTGCCAAGCCCGACGTGCAAGGTGACGTGAGCGACTGCGGCGCCAGCCTCCCGACACCGATCCAGCATCTCTGGGGTAAAGTGCAGCCCCGCAGTGGGCGCAGCAACTGAGCCTCTTCGTTCAGCAAATACGGTTTGGTAGCGGCTGCGGTCGTCGCGAGTGGGCCGGCGATGAATATAGGGCGGCAATGGTGTCTCGCCCAGTGTTTCAAGCATTTGACTAACGGGCTCGCCCGCAGAGAAGCGTATGGTGCGTTCGCCGAAGTCTCCGTGCGAGAGAACTTCTGCGTTGAGGCCGCCGCCAAACACAATCTCATCTCCTTTTCGAACGCGCTTGCCTGGCTTCACTAGCACGTTCCATTCCGTCTCTTCTTCATTGAGTGCTCGAAGGAGAAACACTTCGATCTCAGCGCCTGAAGTCGCACGATGGCCATGCAAGCGTGCCGGGAACACACGCGTGTTGTTCAGAACCAGGCAGTCGCCCGGCCGGATGTAGCGATAGAAGTTCCGAAACTCGTCATCCGCAAAGCGCTGCTCCTCCCGGGACACAACCAGCATTCGCGAAGCTCCGCGCTCAACAGGCGGCTCTTGCGCGATCAATTCCTCCGGAAGCTCATAATGGAAATCGGAAACGTGGGCCAAACTGTCATTTTAGGAATTGAGAGCTCGTGCGATGAAACGGCGGCCGCTGTGGTGCAAGATGGCCGTCAGATTTTGTCGAGCGTAGTGGCCTCTCAACTAGATACGCATGCCAAGTACGGCGGCGTGGTTCCAGAACTAGCGTCGCGCGAGCATCTGCGCGCCATTGTGCCCGTAGTGAGGCAAGCGCTTGAAAGGTCGGGAACTAATCTCGACAACTTAAGTGCGGTGGCTGTTACGGCGGGACCTGGCTTAATCGGCTCACTGCTGGTGGGCATTACCTATGCCAAGGCGCTCTGTTTTGCTCGCGGGCTTCCCCTGATCGCGGTCAACCACGTGGAAGGGCACATCCAATCCGTTCTTATTGAACATCCCGACATACAGTTTCCGGCGGTTGCGCTGGTGGTGAGCGGTGGGCACACGCATCTGTTCGAAGTTCGCCAACCAGGCGAGTATCGGTTGCTGGGCAAGACGCGCGATGACGCCGCCGGAGAAGCGTACGACAAAGTCGCGAAGCTGCTGGGATACGGCTACCCGGGCGGACCGGTTATTGACCGGCTGGAGCCCTTCGGCGACCCGAGAGCAGTGAAGTTCACGCCGGCCAGGATGAAGGGCAATGAGCTCGATTTCAGCTTCAGCGGCTTGAAGACCGCCGTCCTGCGCTGGACGGAACAGCGCGATTTGAGGGAAGAGATCGAGCGCCGCAAGCAGCTTCAGAGCCCAACTGTAGAGGAGTGGCGGGCCGCGACACCGCAAGCGACGCTCGATCTGCTGGCAAGCTTTCAATACACCGTTATCAGCGAACTGCTGCGGCGCGCCGTCGCCTCAGCCGAGCACATGGGCGCCGACTCTGTGATCGTGGCCGGCGGCGTGGCGTCTAACGCAGGTCTGCGCAGGCGCGCCGGGCACTCCCGAAAAGACCTGGTTCCACACACCATTCG
>CAXUCT010000151.1:0-7687 GCA_964249415.1 uncultured Bryobacteraceae bacterium
GACCGCCGAACATTAGGCATAGTGAGCCGGCACATGCATGGTGCATTCAGCAAGCGTTGGAGGGTTCAAGCAATGTGGCGGGCTGCTGTTCTTTCCTGCGTTTTGGCAATGCAGTTTCGGGCACAGGACGATGCAATCGCTACAGCCGTAGCGGCGCTTGAGCGCGGTGACTACGCGTCCGCTGAAAAAACGTTACACGCGCAACTGAGGGGCAATCCCAAGGATGGTGCCGCTCTGGCAGTTTTGGGCGTGGTGCTGGATCAGGAGAAAAAGTACGGCGAGGCAGACGAAGTTTATCGCCGCGCTTTGATCAGTTCACCCCGTGATCCCGCTTTGCTGAATAACTTCGGCAACCATCTGCTTGCGACCGGCAAACTGGCGGAAGCGCGCAAGACCTTTCTCCAGGTGATTAGCTTGGAACCGGGTAACACCAATGCGCTGACGCAGTCGGCACGGATTGCTCTGCAACGAAAATCAGCGGCCGAAGCACTGGGTTACCTGGGCCGGATTGCATCCATGGCGAAAGACCGGCCCGACGCCGCGATCTTACGAATGCGGGCCGACTACGTGTTAGGCCGCGAGCGGGACGGAGACGCCGTTCTCACTAGCCTTTCCGGAGCGGCGGGGACGGATGCCAGCCAATGCTTCGCACTGGGCGTGGCTCTCGCCTCCGTGGGGCAGTACGAGAAGGCGGAGACGTTCTTCTCAAAAAGCCTGGAAGCGTCGCCAAGCAACTTCGAGGCGCTTTATGATCTTGGCTTGGCGGCCTCGCACGCCGGGCACAACGAACGGGCGCGTAGCGTTCTTGAACAGGCGGTGGCGCAGCAGCCAGAAAACGTGGACGTCCTTTACGATTTGGCTGCGGTCCATGTGGCGCTTGATGAGAAGGAAGCCGCACTTCAGTTGCTGGCGAGGGCAACGCGCTTGGCGCCGCAGCGGACCGACGTATTGCAACTGGAGGCGCGCACTGCGGCGGCGCTGGGCTATTTTTCGGATGCTACGCATGCCTGGGACGAGTATCTAAAACTCGTGCCCACGGACGATGTAGCGCGTCGCGAGCGCGCGTTTGCGCAAACGGCAACCGGGGAAAAGATGGCGGACGGCTTGGCCGAATTAAACGCCTTCGCGCGCAAACATCCGGGTGATGCCACTGGGCATTACGAACTCGGCACGGCCGAGACGCCCCAGCGGCCTGATGAGGCGCTGAAGGAATTGGATCGCGCCCTGGCTCTGAAGCCGGATCTCACGGGCGCGCATGCCGCTCGCGGTCTCTTGCTGTACCGGCAGGGGAAGTCAGAAACGGCGCTGGCCGATTTCGAATTCGTGGCACAAAGAGAGCCCAATAATGGCGCCATCCTGGACCGTCTGGGTGAGACTTATATGGCCTTGGATCGAACGGCCGATGCTTTGCCATTGCTGCGCAAAGCGGCCGAACTGTCACCGTCGAATTCGGCCGTTCTGCTGCATCTAGGCCGCGCTCTGTTGAAGACTGGCCACCAGCAGGAAGCGGCGAACGTGTTTGCCCAGTGCCGCGAATTGGGTCCAAACCGGTCAGCCTTACCGCATCCCGCGGGTCTGGTCGAGTTTTTGGGTCTCTCCCCTGAGGAACAAAGAGCGAGGTACCGGGCCGGTGTGGAGCACACGGTCCAAAGCTATCCGGACAACGTCGAGGCTCAGGTGCGCTATCTCACGATTTTATTGGAGGACGGCAAGACCACTGATGCCGAGGCGGTTGTTCGTAGACTGGCCACACTGAAGCTTCCGACTCCGTTGCTGACGGACGCTGTTCGTCCGTTGCTCGCGACCGGTCAATACTCATTCGCCCAGCAACTTCTGGAGCAAAACGCGTCGGCAACTTCCGCGGAGCTGGCGGTTGATCGGGCGGTCGCGGCCTTCCACATAGTAGGCGCTCAAGCGGGATTAGATCAGCTGAACCGCATCCCTCCATCGCAATGCAACGGCGACTACTATTTGGCCCGCGCGCAGATGTTAGAGGCGCAAGGCCGCGTGGAGGATGCGGAGTTGTCAATCCAGCAAGCCATTCGCGCCAACCCTACTCGACCTGAGCTGTATCGGCAGGCGGCGCTTCTGCTGATTAAGGATCATCGTATTCGCGAAGCGCATGATTTGCTCAGCGAGGCTGCGCGAACAGTGCCGAATGATTCGGAAATTTTGCTCCTGCAAGCTCTCACTCTGGAACTGGGCGGCAGCCATGCGGGGTCGGACAACGAACTTAAACAGATCGAGAGCCGCTGGCCGGAATGGTACAAAGTTTGGGTCGCAAATGCGCTGGTTCTCGAGGCCCGAGGCAAAGGTGGAGAGGCTCAGAGCATGAGGCAAGCCGCCACTGCATTAGGCGCCCCGGCGGAACTGGTGAACATGGAACGGCAGTCTTTAGCTACTGCCGGAGACTTGGCTAGTACTCTACCGGTGCTGTTCCCATGAGGCGTACTGGTTCGTGGGTTGATGAAAAGTTCTTGAACGTTTCATTAAAGTCTGATATCTTGTCCAGCAGTACCAAATCAGGGAAGGTTCTTTCAGGGAGGCATGCGTGCGTCTACTCTTTTCTCGGCAGAATGCACTGCGCCGGCAAATCTCGCCTTTTGGCGCCTTGTTCGCGCTGGCTTTAGCCATCAATCTCGGTCCACTTGCTTGTGGACAAAGTTTTACGTCATCCATCACGGGCACTGTCACAGATCCTAGCGGGGCCTCGGTTAATGCTGCCAAAGTGCAGCTTAAGAACGTAGGCATCAACGATGCGCGCGACCTAGTTACGCATGGCGACGGCTCTTATCAATTCACAAATCTATTGCCGGGTACGTATGAGATCACGGTGTCGGCGCCTGGTTTTCAGACCTACGTTCGCGACAATTTAATTCTGCAGGCGCAGGTTGCCACCAGCATTAATGTGGCGCTCCAAGTTGGAAATGCACAGCAACGGGTGGAAGTAACTGGGTCCGCTGTTCTCCTGGACACCGAAACGGCAAACCACACCGTGACCATGGATAGCCATCTATTGGAAGCGCTTCCTAACAGCACTCGCAATCCGTTGAACTTTGTTTTCGCTGTAGCGGGCACAACTGAGGCGCCCGGCGGACAAACCAACAAATCCGGGACTTTCGATCAACAGTCCAGCAATTTAGGCCTAAATGGCGGCCGCACGGGTGATGAAAGTATTTTGATTGACGGTGCGCCGTCGCAAGCAGTCGACTGGGGTGGATTGATCGTGTCGCCGCTGCAAGACTCCGTCCAGGAGCAGCAAATTGTGCAGAACACATACGATGCTCAATATGAGCGGGGCGGCGCGGGCATTGTGACGCTTATCACGAAGGGCGGATCGAACACGTTCCATGGGGAGGTGTACGATTACCTGCAAAACTCGGCGCTGAATGCGAATAGCTGGTACAACAACACCTACGGCTTTCCGAAAGGCCAGTTCAAGCAGAACCAGTTTGGAGGGAACGTCAGCGGCCCAATTCTAAAGCGCTGGAATCTGTTCTTTTTCGGTGGCTACGAGGGACTGCGGCAGCCGAATACGCAAACCACCCTGACCACCGTTCCGACCCAAGCGCAGCGCAATGGAGATTTTTCTTCAACACTGAACGCGGACGGCACCCCCGATCTCATCTACAATCCATTTACCACAACTCCGCTTGACAGTACGGGAAACAACTTCACCCGTACCGCGTTCACAAACAATCAGATTCCTCAGAACCTAATTAACCCAGTGGGTCAGAAAATTGTGAACCTGTTTCCGCTACCGAATCGGCCTGGCACGGAACCGAACGATCTGAATAATTACGCCGCGCAAGGCGCAGCAAACTTTCTGAACGACAAAATGGATACCCGTGTTGACTGGGAACAGAGCGCCGTTCACCGCATGTTCGTAAGGTGGTCGGACCGCTTTCGGCAAGACCAAGCGTATCCCTGCTTTTTCTGCAACGGCGCCGATACGGGTATAAATCAAGCGAACACCGGATTCCAAGTTGTGCTTAACGATACGGTGACGCCTAGTCCAACCTGGGTTATTGACACTTACGCAAGCTACGCCCGCTGGCGGGAGGCGCACATTGCGCAAGGCTACGGGGTAGCTAGCGCAGCCACAATTGGGCTATCGCCAACGCTGTTCCAAGCGCCGCTTCTACCAACGATCAGCGGAGACAACGCGTATTCCAATAACAACAATCCCGTACTCGGAAATGGCAGTTATCAGAAATACGTACGCTACTCAAATACGGTGCAGATGAACGTAACGAAGCAGCTCTCGAAGCACACGCTGAAATTTGGCGGCAACTTCGATGATCAGAGGATTAATAGCGTGAACGAAGGGGCCGGCTCGCTCAGTTTCAGTAGCGCCCTGACGTCTTGCGATCCGGACCCGAACGGCGGTCCGTGTACGGCGCTCCACAATACATCCATCGCCAGCGGGAATCCCATCGCATCCATGCTGCTGGGGACAGCGAGCGGCGGCAGTCAGTCCACCAACATCGACCCCGCCATGGGCCTGCATAGCTTTGGCACATATATTCAAGATCAATGGCGCGTGAATCAGCGGCTGACGGTAAACATCGGTGTGCGCTACGAAAACCAGCGTCCTGCGACAGAACGGTATAACCGGCTGATGTATTTCGATACGACGGCGGTGAATCCGATTAGCGCAGCCGTAGGGTCAACATTTTACGGTCAGTTTGAGTATGCAGGAGTGAACGGGAACAGCCGCTATGCGTGGCCGCCAAACAACAAAGATTTTGCGCCGCGCGCTGGAATTGCTTACAAGATATCGGACAGGCTGGTTGCGCGAATCGGCGCGGGAATCTTCTTCTTGCCGCCGTCCGCGATGATCAGCTTCGATAATCCTGGACAGTTTTACGGTTTCAGTTCCCAGACACCTTACGTAGCCACGACGAACAACGGCTACACCCCATTGAATCTGGTCAGCAACCCCTTTCCAAATGGCCTCAATTCGCCGCAAGGCAGCTCGCAAGGTGGATTAACGCTGGTGGGAGATGGTCTGGGACAGATTTGGCTGAAGGAAAAGCATCCCACGCCCTATACCGAGCAGTGGAGCTTCGATCTGCAATATCGACTCAATGCGCATTCGGTAGTGGAGGTGGGTTACAACGGTAATCGTGGTAAAAAACTTCTCTATGGGAATCCGAACCTGGACGCGGATCAGTTACCGGGTCAATATCTCAGCTTGGGATCACAACTGGATGCGCAGGTGCCGAATCCGTTTTACAACGTTGCTCCGGCGACTAGCTACCTTGGATCGCAGCCGACAATTGCGTATAACGAGTTGTTGCGGCCCTATCCGCAGTACACCTATTTGACAATAACGCGATCATTGCCGGGCGCCAGATCTTCATTTAACGCGCTGGACGTGAAGTATAACTACAGTTTCAACGCTGGGCTGAGTCTGCTGACGACGTATCAATGGTCTAAGGCGCTCGATAACGGACCGGAGGATAACTTCGGCTGGGCAACCGGCAACAGCTGGCGGGATTCTTACAACACCAATCTCGATTACGGCATCAGTACACACGACGTTCCACAGAGTTTTGCGACGGCGTTGGTGTACGAGCTCCCGTATGGGCGAGGCAAACACTGGGTCAGCAACGCGCCCGGTATGGTTAAGGAGATCCTGGGGAACTGGCAAGTAGGCTCCACGATCCGGCTTGCGAGCGGTTTGCCCATCGGCCCTGTTTTCGAAAGCTCAAATAACAATCTCAATAACTACGGATTCCCAGGACCACAGTTACCCAATATAGTGAACTACAATGTAGTACCTACCGGCCAAAATGCTAATAACTGGGTTAACGCGGCGGCTTTTGCACCCGTGACCTCGAATTACGTTTTGGGCAATGCTCCACAAAGATTGACACAGCTTCGTGAGCGGGCGGCGCGTAACGTGGACATCTCCATCGCCAAGAACTTGGGCGGAGAGCATTATCAGGCGTGGCTTCGCGGGGAGTTCATTAATGCGTTTAACTACGCCCAATACAATAACTTCTGCCTTGACCTTTCGCAGTCGTCCTGCTCGCCTTTTGGCCAGGCATTCGGGACAGAGAACCAGCCGCGGACGATTCAGGTCAGTCTAAAGTTGAGTTTTTAATTCTGTATTGCATGAAAACGGTCCGCCTGCTCTCGGTGTAGCGGACCGTTTCCGTGCAGTCCTATCTTTCCCATGCGTGTCTGTCTCACCCTAGTAATCCTGGCCCAGGCTGTCGTTCGCGTTCAAGCTGCGTCAACTCAAGTAGATGCGATAACCGACTATACAAATTACAACACTGGGGACGTTGTGGAAGTCAGATTGCACCCCGCGGCTCAAGCCACAATCTCGGTACGCTACGCGGGCGAGAAGAAACCGCTAGCGGCTAACATTCCGGTTAGTGGGTCCGACTATACCAAGGTGTGGAAGATACCCGGCGGTGCACGCACTGGCCGCTATGAGGTAGATGTCACAACCAACTCCGGAAAAACGAGTCCCGGAGCCACGTCCTTCGCGGTACACCGTCAACTAGCGAAAGTCATGTCCATAGATCTCGGCAAGACTTTCTATACATCCGGCGACAGCGTCAATCCAACCATCACTATTCGAAATGTCTCTGATGAGCCGTTGGACAACTTGCAAGTCGAGTTCGAGCCGTACACGTATCCCTGGATTGCGCCGGATCCAGACGAAGCTCCTATGTGGAAGCACGTTCTGGATAGCTCTCTATCGCTGGCCCCGGGCGCGCAAAAAGAGTTCCGGGTTCAGAAAGCCGCTGTTGTGCAAGCGGAGAAAGAGCCGGTTGCAATCTATTACTCAGTGGTGGTACGAGACAGTCGCAATCCGGATCAACATTTATGATCTTGCTTTTGCGCCCGCTTTCACTACTCCGCCGAATATGCCGCTTCCGAAACAGTACCCGTTTCTGCATCTGTACTGGCATTTGCCGGATGGAGCGAAATCCGAAGCTTACAGAAACTTCTATCCGCCCGCGTTCGTTTCGAGTGTCATCGGTTTTGACACCAGTCACACCATCTTTCCAACGGGTGTTTCGCCTGCCATTGCGTTCTCCGTCAAGTCAGAGAGTTCTCAAACGGGCGCTTACCTTCGTACGCGAGTTCTCGATGCCATGGGCCACGAATTACAGAACCGCATAATCACGGGCCCGCTTGCAGGCTCGCATACGGCAATACTTGGGGCCAGGGACTCGGGCCGCTACCTGCTTCAGGTTTCCTGGGAAGATGGGAATGCAACCGTGATGGCTCGCAATCAAATCGAGTTCGCGGTCGACAAGTTGCCGAAATCGATTCTGGTCCTCTGCGCGCACCAGGACGACGATACAGCCCATCCCGGAATCATCCGCGCAGCCATCGAGAATCACATTCCCATCCATTTCGTCTACCTGACCGGAGGTGATGCAGGCGGATGCGACCGATTTTACATGCACTCCTGCGATGCCGCCCGCGCGATGGACTTCGGCGAGGTTCGAATGGAAGAGGCCCGTGCGTCGTTGGGCCACCTGGGCGTGCCTCGGGAAAACATCTTTTTCCTCGGTCTGCCTGATGGCGGCTTGGGGCAGATTGGGAACGACACGAACGCGGATCATCCCTACCTGTCAGTCCTTTTAGCCAGCGAACTTTCACCGTATCGAGAAGCTGCCATACCCAACCTGCCTTACACGCGTCCGGCTGTTGTCAC
>CAXUCT010000151.1:7697-9928 GCA_964249415.1 uncultured Bryobacteraceae bacterium
GCCGTGAAGCAGTTCATTCAGCGCTTCCATCCGGATCTGATCATCACCGGACATCCCGACGAGCGCCATGTGGATCATCGGGTGAATAACTGGCTGATTGTGAAGGCGATGCAGGACATGCTGCGGGAAGGCTCTCTTTCCCGGGATACAGATCTCTTAGTAGACCAAGTTTACGGGATGCGGCCGGGCAAACACGCGCCCTACCATTACGAGAAGCAAACGTTCTTTGTATCCGGCGATGTGGCTCAGTTGGGCCAAGAAGCTACTTGGTATTACGAGTCGCAAGACGGCAATCACGAGCAGGCTAACATCACGGAATTTACTAAGTTACCCCGGCAAGAGCCATACCCGCACTTCAAGATACTGGACTGGCAGGAACACGCAGGCTGGAATGAAGAGTCTCCCGCGATAGCAGGTCAAGAATGAAGCGGCGGAACTTTCTGGGCTTGACTGCCGCCGCCGGTGGGCTGAGCCGAATTGCGCTTGCGTCAGAGGAGAAGGAACCTATCCTCGCGAATCCGCAGCCATTTTCCTGGACTGCTTACGGCCTCACTTTCTGGTTTGATTTCTATAAGCAACAGTTACGGCAGAAGTTCATTCTTCCAGACGATGTACCTACCGCAGTGCAGGCGCGATTAACGCCTTCCGCCGAACGCAGCACCTCGCTCGCGGATACCTCGGCCTCCGCTTATGATTCCATGAGCCTGGAAGTAGCCCTCCATTGCAGCGGTGAAGACAGTGCCGACCATCACGGGATGAAGTTCGGTGCCGGAATGCCGGGGCTGCGGTTAGAGTTTCAGGGCCGGAAAGAGAGTGCAATCTCAGGGGGCAAGCGCCTTGTTCTGACGCACCGCGATCCCGTTCTAAAGCTTCAGGTGGAATCTTATTACGACGCCTTTGAAGCGCTGCCCGTAGTCCGCCGCTACACACGTGTTACTAACTTCGGATCGCAGCCGGTCGGCATCGAGTACGTCAGCTCGGCCATGCTCGCGAACTTCGCATCATTACCCGATTTTGAAAGCCAGCTCCGCATCCATCTCTGCTTTAACAGTTGGCAGGCGGAGGGGCAGTGGCACGCATGTCATCCTTCGGATCTTGGCTTGGTGCAGAATGGGGAATTCAGCGTATCCGGAGCGTTCGTAAGCAGCCTGGGAACTTGGTCGAGTGAACGGTATCTGCCCATGGCGGTGATTGAGAACACGGCGCTCGGCCTCGCTTGGTTCTGGCAGATCGAATATAACGGATCGTGGCACTCGGAGATTTCACAAACGTCGGCTAAGACGCTGTACGCCTACATCGGCGGTCCCGACGAGCAGCACGCCCACGCGTGGAAGAACCTGCGGCCCGGCCAAACTTACCAAACCGTTCCGGTCGCTATCGGTTGTGTTCACGGTGGATTCTGCAGAGCAGTTGAGCAGTTAACGCGCTATCGCCGCGACGTCTGCGCGCGTCCTTATCAGGCACGGAATCGAAGCTGCCCCGTCGTCTTCAATGACGCTGTGACGTTCGATCTCGAACCCTCAACCGAAAAGGAGCTTCCGTTGATTGATGCAGCGGCAGCAGCAGGGTGCGAATACTATGTCATCGATGCTGGATGGTACGCGGAGCTTAGTGAGAACTGGTGGGGAACAGTAGGGGCGTGGCAGCCATCGAGGAGCCGCTGGCCCGGCGGTCTTCAGCTTGTCTTGGAGCATATTCGCAATTGCGGAATGACTCCGGGGCTCTGGCTGGAGCCTGAAGTGGCGGGCATCAACTCGTCACTTGCTCAAAAGCCGGACGACTGGTTCTTTGTGCGCCATGGTAAAAGGGTCATCGATCATGGCCGCTATCTGTTGGACTTTCGCAATCCAGACGTTCGTGGTTATCTGAACGGAGTAGTGGATCGGATCGTGGGCGATTACCGCGTCCAATACATCAAACTCGATTACAACGTAGATGGGCTTGAAGGGACAGAGCTGGACGCCGATAGCTTCGGACAAGGGTTGCACGAACACAATTTGGCTCTGTTAGCGTGGCTGGATTCTGTCCTGGCACGCTATCCGAAGTTGATCATCGAGAGTTGCGCCAGGGGCGGCGGCCTCATCGACTACGCCATGTTGTCGCGCCGGCAGCTTGAAGCGGCCAACGACCAAGATGATTACCGCCGCTATCCGGCCCTGGTCACCGGCCTCTCAGCGGGATTACTGCCGGAGCAATTGGGCGTTTGGTCCTTCCCGTCTGCGGCCGGCAGT
>CAXUCT010000152.1:0-4414 GCA_964249415.1 uncultured Bryobacteraceae bacterium
GCGTCTAGGAAGCGCTGCAGGTTGTACGGATCGGCCGTTGTGGTCAACAGCTCGATTTTAACGGAACTCCTTGGCAGGATAGAATGTTTCTCAATCTCCAGTGAGGCCACTGGCGGATAGTGAATTCTATGAACTTTCTATTACATATTAGATATGTTTCTGCGCGTACATTTGCCGCTCTAATGCTGTTCACGGTGGAGGCAGCGGCTCACGATGGTGTGCTACATGAGGGCACACCGATTCGATTGAAGTTAAACCGGACGATCTCGTCCGCGACCGAGCATGAGGGAGACAGAGTTGATTTTGAAGTGTTAGACGACGTGAAGGCGGGAGATGTTCTTATCGTCCCGCACGGAGCAACGGCACTGGCTACGGTGACAGAAGCGGTTCCGAAACGGCGCATGTCGAAAGGCGGCAAGCTCAACGTGAATATCGACTTTGTGCGTTTGCCGAATGGCGAGAAGCTTTCGCTGCGAGGTGTCCAGGAGGGTAAAGGTGGCGGACACACGGGAGCGATGACGGGCGCAATGGTGGGGACGGCTATTGTGTTCTGGCCGGCGGCGCCGTTTTTCCTATTGATGCATGGGAAAGATGTGACCGTGCCGCAAGGGCACGAGGTGACGGTTTATACGATTTCGGATTACAAGCCGGCGGGAGCGGTCGCGGTGACACCATCGGGCAACACCATGACGGTTAGCGGAACGGCGCTGACGAATTCGGACATCGTCATGCTGAAACAGGCGGGATTGGGCGAACAGGTTTTGATTGCCAAAGTAAAGAGCACGCCGGGTAATTATCAGCTGGACGCGGGTGATTTGATGAAGCTCAAAAAGGCCGGCGTTTCCGATGGTGTGATAACGGCCATGATGGAAGCCAAGCACTAGTATTAGCTTGTGGAGATTAGGGTATTTCTTCCTGCCACCGCTTGCTTACGCGCGCGGCCCAGTAAGCGGTTCGGAGCGGCGATCGCAAGTAAGTGATAGTTGGTAAGCTGGCACTGTGGCTAGCCCGGTTCGTTGGTTGTTAGCTTGAAGGTGCCGGATTGCTGTTGGGCGGCTTGGCTTAAGCGGTTGTAGGCGGTTTGGGCGTCGCTGCCGCGCACGGCCAGTTCCGAACCGTCTTTGAGCCGGACGATCAGAACGTCTTCGGAGACACGGAGGTCTTCGGCTCCGGAACCGACGGTGATAGCTTTGCCGGTGAGCTTGGCGCCCTTCTTGTCAAGAGTGGCGCTTTCAATTTCGGTGGGTTCGACCTGGATGTCGGCGCTAAGCTGAAGTGAGCTATTCGGCATTCGACCAGTACGTTAGCACACACGCGTTCGCTGCTGGAAATGATTTAGGCGGCATCTGTGTCCAATAGCCAGGAGACCTAAAATTGGCTACAGAAACAGCAGACGCTGCAAGCGTACTGAACGAATTACTTGAGACTTGTAAAGACGGTGAAAACGGGTTTAAGACAGTGGCAGAGAAGGTGAAAGACCCGTCGCTGAAATCGCTGTTTATGAAGTATGCGGCGCAGCGAGCCGGTTACGTGCAAGAACTGACCGCGGCGGTAAGCTCGCTAGGAGAGAAGCCGGCCGAAAGCGGGCACGTGGCGGCAACGCTGCACCGTGGATGGATGGGGCTGAAAGAGGCCGTGACCAAAGACCAGGATACAGCGCTGGTGAATGAGGCCGAAGCGGGCGAAGACATGGCCATGAAGGCGTATAAGCAAGCGGTGAGCAAGCCGCTTCCGGCGACGGTGTTGGCGCTGGTGCAAAAGCAGTTTGCGGGCGTGCAGGAAGCGCACAACGTGGTGCGGGACCTGAAACATAGCAGGCAGTAGCTTTCGTTGTTCGATTAGCTGAATACCGGCGGCCGCGTCCATTTGGCACGGCCGCCATTTTTATGCTTTTTCGATTAGTAGAACGGGCGCGATAGCGAGTGGAGTTGAGTACCCGGATGACGAAGTCTGGAGAGTAGCCGAGACGCCGCGCAGTTGGCCGCCGAGAATCTGCGGGTGGATGGATACTTCGGCGTTCTTCATGTGGAGTTCGCCGTACTGGAAGACGGGAACAGGCTGGGGATCGCAGGGGGATCGCTCCTGGACGACATAGGAGTTACGGAGCGCGTCGCGCAGGGCTGCTTCCCAGGCCGAATCGGTCATCTCGGCACCTATATAGGTAGGGCGTTCGACGGAGTCTTGATTCGGACGGAGGGATAAAATGGCGCGGTTGCGCAGGACGAAAGCCGCGAGATCCACTTCCTCACCTTTGCGCTTCGTTTTCCGCTGGGTGACAACGCGAGTCCAAGGCACGTAGCTGGCGATCAGCCTGCGATCTTCGAGCGGCAACTTGGCAGTGACGGATTCGTCAGTGAGTAGCTCAAAGAGGGCGCGGCGGTGCGCGATGTCGGAACGGAAGCTGTTGACCATGCAGATGGCGCGATCCCGATAGGCAGCGAGCAGCGGGTGTGACAGATCAAAGTGGGCCACGAGTTCGCCGGTTCCAAAGCGGCGAAAGACGAGATCAATGGCGAAGTTGCCGGCCTGGAGTTTGCCCGAGCAATATTCCAAATCTTCGGGCGAAAGGACGCAGCTGGCGAAGCCGCATTGCGTGAAGAGATTGGCCAACAGCTGGCCCTCATTGGAACTTGTTCCGGCTGCGTTGGCGAATTCGACGACGGCGATGTTGGGCTTGCCGCGTCCGCCCCACTCGTTCCAGATGTCGAGGATGGATCTCGTTAGAGATTCAGCTTTTCCTACCTTCGAGAGTTTGTATCGACCCTTTTTGAAAGTTTTAACAATGGGGAGACCCAGGAAGAGTTCGGCAAGCGGGTCAGAGTAGGCGAGGGCTTTGGGCCTGCACGTCTGATAGCCGCTGAGAGATAACGAGCCATTTTGGAAGTGCGCGTCCATGCACGAGGTGACGCTACAGCGCGAATAGCCGGGAGGGAGGGCCGCGAGCATTTTCTCAGCCGGCAGCACTTGCAAGCGGTTCAGGAGCGCCGGAGATTCGAGCGCAAGAGCTTCGATGCGGTCGAGAACGGCGGCGAGTTGATGGGTTGCTCGCGTGAGGGTGTCAAGTTGGCGGCGTGAGATAAACTGAGGTCGGAGAATGGGCGCGACAGGACGGCTGGAGTCCGTGAGACCCTGCTCACGCATGCGGTTTTGGAGCTCTTCGGCCCAGGAGAGATCGCGATAGCCGTTGTCTTCCAGAAGCTTATGGTAGCGGGCAATTGCCTCGCTAAGCTGCGCCATCCGGGTGTGCTCTCGTGTGAACTTAGTATGGCATGGGGTAAGGAACTCTCAGCAAGCTAATGGCCTAAGGAATAGAATTATGACGGAATCATTCGAGATTACGCCTCAAGACGTCGAGCGCCGGCTAGCAGGAGGAGAGCGGATGGCACTGGTCGACGTGCGTGAGCCGGAAGAGTTCGCGTTGACGCGTATCGAGAGTTCGGAGTTGATTCCCATGCGTTCTGTACCTGGGGAGTTGCAACGCCTGGAGGGCTTGGCAGACGAAGGCAGCGTGATGGTGATTTGCCATCATGGCGTGCGGAGTTTGCAGGTTGTCCACTGGCTGCGGCAGCACGGGATCGAGAATTGCTTCAGCGTCGCGGGCGGAATTGATCGCTGGAGCCGGGAGATCGACGCGGCGGTACCTCGGTATTAGGGAGCAGATTAGGAAACCAGGCCGGCGGAGATTTCTACGCGCGTGCTGGTACCGGCGGCGGCTTCGCGAAATTGACGAGCGCGTTCGGTGATCAGCGTGTAAATCTTTTCGGCGATACATTTGTTGTCGATGAGTTCGCTGCCCACGCCGACAGCGGCGGAGCCCGCAGCGAGGAAGCTGCCGATGGTGTCGAGGGTCACGCCGCCGGTGGGGAAAAGTTCTACTTGCGGCAGCGGCGCCTTTAGGGACTGGATGTATTTCGCACCACCCATGGCGCTGCAGGGAAAGACCTTGACGGCGTCGGCGCCGGCCTCCCAGGCGGCGAGAATTTCGGTGGGCGTGAGGCCGCCAGGAAAGATGGGCACCGAGTAGCGGCGGCACAGCTCGATAGTTTTGATATTAAGTGCGGGGGTAACGATGAACTGCGCTCCGGCGAGAATGCAGGCACGGGCGGTTTCGGGATCGAGCACGGTTCCAGCGCCGAGCAAGACCTGATTGCCGTAATGGTTGGCAACCTCCTCGATCGCTTTGATTGCGTTTCGGACTGTCATGGTGATTTCGACGCAGTTGATGCCGCCGAGGCGAAGCGCTTCCACGGCGGCGAGCGCAGACTCTGAGTCCGGTGTTCGCACGATGGGAACAACGCGGATTTTTTTAAGCCAGTTCAGCACGGTGCCGTGGTGCTGCAATTTATCGCTGTTCATGTTTCGATTCTATGCGGGCGGATCGGTGATATGACGAGTAATGACGAGCCCTCACGTT
>CAXUCT010000152.1:4424-8123 GCA_964249415.1 uncultured Bryobacteraceae bacterium
CACGTTGCGTTGCCTGGTTACCATGTCGAACTCATTGACGGGCGCGAAGTAGAAAAACCTCATCCGAAAAAGCTTCACACCTTCATTCACGTGTTTCTTGTGATGCGTCTTGGCGTTCTTGCGTCCAGCGCTTTTCGATTGGCTTCCGAACTCAATGTTCTGTGCGGGGCGGGATCGCCTGGTACCAGACGTGATGATCGTGCGGCGTGGCGCGAAGTACAAAGACGGTGACCTGGAGGACGCACCCGCCTTGGCAGTGGAAATACTCTCGCCCGGCCAGAGCGCCGGAGGCCTGTTCGACAAAGCCGCCCGCCTGGTTGCCGCGGGTACACCCTCGTGCTGGGTAATCTGGCCCGAGCGCCGTAAGGCCTGGATTTACTCGGCGAACGATTTGGTGGAGGCTAGCGACAACCTTACTGCCCAGCTGAGCGAAAGCGAAACCGTGACAATCCCGCTGAGTGATCGTGGGCGTCGCTCAACGACGATCAGGTAAGCGTAGGGTAGCTGCTAACCGTTACGTTTGATCTTCTTCTTCAGCTTGAGGTTCAAGGATACGGTCTTATGGCTGTCGAAGACGCTGACGGTTTTGGACGGGCTTGTTAGGCCATTTGATTCGGCGCGAACCTCATAATTGATGTCGGTGCTGAGTCCATAGAAGTGATACTTGCCGTCGTTTTGAGCGATGAAGGAGCGGACTTGAAGGGTCTTGGTGTCCTTGAGCAGAATGATGGCTCCGGGGACCGGGGAGCCGTTGCGAGTGAGCACGGCGCCTTGTATGGAACGCGTGGTGGCAGTACCGGGTTGACCTATGACGGGGGCTTGAGCCTGAGGGTAGCTGGAGGGCGCGAGCGCGCAGAACAAAAAGAGAATGGATGAAATTTTCACATCCAGCCCTCAGTGCCAGTCCTCTTCTTCCTCGTCCGCTTCGTCGTCGTCGCCTTCTTCGTCATCGTCGTCGAAATTGAAGTCGTCGTCCTTTTCGTCTTCCTCTTCTTCCGATTCAAGCTCAACCGGGTTTACGCTGGTGACGGTCAGTGAAGCGCCGCACTCGTCGCAGGAAAGAACATCACCTTCATCCAGCTCTTCTTCTTCTACGTCGATGGGGGCGTCACATTTCGGGCAATTGACCATGATCTTTCCTTTTTGCGAGGTAACGGTGTTAAGGAGTGGAGTGTAGCTTTCAGACCCTGCCCGTAGAACTAATGGCACGCGTCACTCCCCGAGTGGATCACCTGTGCTGGGGAACTGTTACACTCTCTAACTCCCTGTGATAGCCGGCCAACTCGTGCGGGGAGACGGTGACAAGGGTCTTGTCCATATCTTCAGAGGTTTCGATCATGCGCTTCAGGTGCGCAGCGGCAAGACGCATGCATAGGGCGTCGGTCAGTTTGCGTCCTTTCGCGACGGTCAGGTTGAGGAGCGCAGGATGGGGTAGTGCAACGACCTTCTCTTCGGCAGCGCCGCCGTCCGGAGTCATAAAAAACTTCACGTCGACAGTGTCGGCGTGACGTATGGAAATGCCTGTTTGAAGCCAACGAAACTGCACATTCCACATGCGCCCGAACGGATCTGGTCCGGCCTCAAAGAGGCGGCTTCCGTCACTCATGACCCGATGCTAACATGCGCCTGCGAGATGTTTGGGATACGCCGAGATGAAGTAGGACGCCAGCTTATTAGATAGAGGTGGAGCGCTGGCCGACTAATGAAAGCAGCTCATGGCGCGTTTCGTGGCTGGTGCGGAAGGCGCCCAACATGGCGCTTGTGATGGCGCCGGAGTGCTGCTTTTCCACGCCCCGCATCATCATGCAGAAATGACGGGCTTCACAGATGACGCCGATACCGCGGGGCTGTAGCAGATTCTGGAGAGTTTCAGCGACTTGTTGAGTGAGGCGCTCCTGGATTTGCAAGCGGCGGGCGAAGACATCCACAATGCGGGGGATCTTGCTGAGACCGATGACTTTTGTGTCCGGGAGGTAGGCCACGTGCATCTTGCCAAAGAACGGCAGCAGATGATGCTCGCACATGCTGAAGAATTCGATGTCGCGAACAATGACGACTTCGTCATACTTTACGTCGAAGAGCGCGCCATTGACGATCTGATGGATGTCAGCCGAATAGCCGCTGGTGAGATAGCGGAGGGCTTTTTCGGAGCGCTCTGGAGTATGGAGCAGACCCTCGCGGTCCGGATCTTCGCCGAGCGAGCGGAGGATGTCCTTCATGTGAGCGGCAATGGAATCGGAGGAGCGCTGTGCGGCTTTGGACTGGAACTCTACAACGGCGGCTCTCTTCTTAGGGGTGGTTGTTTCCCGCGTAGCGGATGATTTGGCCTTAGGCATTGACGACGGTTTCCGTTTCGAGAAGCTGGGGAAGGAATGCCTCGGCTGCGCCAAGCAACACTTCAAAGCCGTTGCGCTCTGTTTCCTGGATGTAAATGCGCGCGAGGCGGGCGGAAGTGTCGCCAAGGTAATCGCGCCAGTGGCACCGAAGCAGGCGCGAGATAACCAACGCCAGGTTTTCGGTAGTGGCAGTCAGGTTTTGGAACTGCGGCACGTCGAGGTTTATGTTGCGGGAAGCGAAGGTCTGGAGCACATGCTGCTCCACGAGCCGGTCTACCGCCTTGAGGGGCACGACTAGGCCGGTAACTGGATTTACTTCGCCGGCGATGCTTACTTCAAGCATGTAGTCGTGACCGTGGCCATGCGGGTTATTACATTTGCCATAGAGTTGAACGTTACGGGCCGGACTGAGTTCGGGCGAATGCAGGCGATGAGAAGCGGAAAATCGATAGCGGCGCGTGAGGGTGATCACCGTTTGGTCTCGCTACGTGGGAGGGCGCTATTGGAGTGGACATCGACGAAGAGATCTGGCGTTTCGCACAGCCTCACCTTAGCCAGGTTTGTTGCCGACGTGGAGAGACGTTTTTCGAGTCGGCGCCAGATTTCACTAGCCACGTTTTCGATGGTGGGTACGACAGTGCTGAACGGCTCAACTTCATAGTTTAGGAAGCGGTGGTCCATGGGACCTACTACTTCGTGTTCAAGGATATCCTTTAGGTCTTTGAGATTGAGGACCATTCCGGTAAGCGGATCAGGGTCGCCCTCCACAGTCACTTCAACAACGTAGTTGTGTCCGTGGCCATTGCGGCTGGCGCCTTCACCGTACAAAGCATGGTTTTGCTCGTCGGTGAGGTGAGGAAGGCGACAGACGTGAGAGGCCGAAAACTCTGCCCTGCGGGTCACGAACATTGTTGGTGGTTGGATGATTTTAGCGGGTCGTTAGATACTGGAATTAATTCAACGCCCTTGAAAGCCGGCGGCGTTTCGGCCCGGCACCAAGAGTTTTGCCGTATCGTGAGCACGAATAATGCATTACGCGCCCTTCTCTTCATACTGACGCTGCTCTTTGTAGGGCTGATCGGATTCAGTTTGCGTGACACGTCGGCCCAGGAAGGTGGGCGGGCACCTGATTTTTCGATCACGACAGACGAAGGCAACAGGGTTACACCGACTGCATTCGGGGGTAAGGTGTTGGTGCTGAACTTCTGGGCGACGTGGTGCTCTCCGTGCGTTCAAGAAATCCCATCACTGGATGTTTTTCAGAAGCATTTTGCCGGGTCGGGGGTGGTGGTCGTGGGAGTGAGCATCGACAAGAATCCCAAGAAGTACAGAGACTTTCTGGACCGCATTCATGTGGCATTCA
>CAXUCT010000152.1:8133-9894 GCA_964249415.1 uncultured Bryobacteraceae bacterium
TCAAGACAGCGCGGGATCCAAAGTCGGACTTGAGTGCGGAGTATGGCACGTTCCGATTTCCGGAGACATACGTCATCAAAGACGGACGCGTAGTTCGGAAGTTTATCGGGGCCGAGGATTGGACGAGCGCCGATATCACGCAGTACGTGCAAGGCCTGCTGTAATTCCGCGGCTCTGTTATGGCAATTCAAGCAAGAGTCTTATCTGAAATTGAAGCGGTGATAGGGACGGGCGGCATGTTGTCGAAGCCGAGCGACCTCAGGCTATACGAATACGACGGCGGCGTAGACAAGTCGCTGCCGGAAGTGGTGGTATTCCCCCGAAGCACGGAAGACGTTGTGGCGCTGGTGAAGCTTGCTGCGTCCCATAATCTGGCGATCGTGGGACGCGGCGCGGGAACGGGCCTGAGCGGAGGCGCGATTGCTCGAGCGGGCGGAATGATCGTCTCGTTTGCGCGCATGAATCGCATTCTGGAGATTGACCTTGAGAACCAGCGAGCGATTGTTCAGCCGGGCGTTGTGAACCTGGACATCACATTGGCGGTTCAGGCGCTGGGTTATTTTTTTGCACCCGATCCGTCCAGCCAGCGCGCGTGTACTATCGGCGGCAATGTTGCGGAGAATGCGGGCGGGCCTCACACGCTTGCTTATGGGGTTACAACGAATCACGTGGTCAGCCTGGAAGCGGTTCTGGCGGACGGCACGGTGATTGAAGTGGGCGGCAAGGAATCGGATGTGCCGGGGTATGACTTAGTGGGACTGCTCACTGGGTCAGAAGGAACCATGGCGCTGGTCACCAACATTGGAGTACGTTTGATGCGCCAGCCGGAAGCGGTGAAAACCATGCTGGCCGTTTATAACTCGGCTGAGCAGGCGGGCGATACAGTGGGGGCTATGACAGCGCAGGGGATTACTCCCGTGGCGCTCGAGATGCTGGATGGGCCGATGCTGCGCATGGTGGAAGCCGCTACTCACGCCGGGTATCCGCTGGATGCCGCGGCAGTGTTGTTGATTGAGCTGGAAGGCTTGACGGAAGCGGTGGAAGAGCAGGCGGTGGAGATTGAAAAAGTATGCCAGTCCTGCGGTGCGCGCGAGGTGCGGGTGGCCAAGTCTGCGGCTGAACGGGAGTTGCTTTGGAAGGGGCGGAAGAACGCCTTCGGCGCTATTGGCCGGGTGAGTCCGACCTACTACGTGCAATTGACCGCATTGGCAGAAAATACGGCATTCACATCAGCAACGTTTTTCACGCGGGCGACGGCAATATGCATCCAATTTTGCCGTTCGATCCGCGCCAGGAAGGCGATCTGAAGCGGGCGCAGCTGGCAGGCGAGGAAATACTTGATTTCTGCATTTCGGTGGGCGGGTCGATCACGGGCGAGCACGGCGTGGGGATGGAAAAGATAGATCTGATGGCGCATCTGTTTCCAGACGCAACGATTGATGTGATGAGGCGCTTGAAGGCGCTGTTTGATCCTGCGGGCTTGCTTAATCCAGGCAAAGTTCTGCCGCTGGGACGCGGATGCACAGAGATTCGACAGCCGCCGCAAATGGTGTTGTAAACCCGGCGTCAATTTTTAGGTCGAGCAAGGAGTTGAGGTCGTCCTAATGTAAGTGGCAGGTGTTCGCCATCTCGTCGTGGTTCTTGGTGATCAATTGGATCACGATTCGGCAGCTTTCGACGGCTTTGATGCCGCTCGAGATATCGTGTGGATGGCGGAGGTTAGCGGGGAGGCCACACATGTTCTTTCGCACAAAGTCAGGA
>CAXUCT010000153.1:0-8124 GCA_964249415.1 uncultured Bryobacteraceae bacterium
CGGCGGCCTATTATCTGGGGAGTGACTTCGGGCCGGAGCTGCGGTCTGCTCCGGCGTTCTTTTTATCTAGCGTCGGGCGGCTCTTGTTTCTGTCTGGACCGGGGACCAGTTATACGCTTATTGAAAACGCCTCGGGCTTGCGCGGTACGACTGCGTCCGCGCCATCTTCTAGCTGCCGGTCCGATTTGCCGCGATAGGTAGTAATGTCGCTGCCACGCGTCACGACGCTAAGATCAGCCGACCCGGCACTGCGATGTTGTTCGCCACTCACTAGTGAGTAGGAATGTAAGTCCTGGAGAAGAAGACGCATGGGGGTCGCGGCCTCTAGAATGGTCTCCAGATGGTTGTCTGCTTCGGCTGCGAGTTGTCCGCGGTATTGGCGAGCAAGCTGACAGAAGGTAGTGACCTTCCGCAGATATTCCTGCAGATCGTGAGTGGCGGCAGCGGTTAACTGCTTGAGTTCCTCGTTAGAACGTCGCAATAGCTGCTCCATTCGTTTGTGGTGGTGGATGTCGGTACAGGTGCCAAACCATTTCACAACCTCTCCGTTGCTGTTGCACACTGCTTGGGCGCGGCAAAGAAACCATCGGTAAACGCCGTCATGCCGGAGGAACTGATATTCGACTTCGTAATCCTCTCCGGCGGCGATTGATCTCGCCCAGGACTCCCGCCACTTTCCTATATCGGCGGGGTGAATGAAACTGGTCCACTCGGAGACCGCGTCCTTTCCGGCACACTGTGTATACGCGTACCAGCGCGCATTGCAGTAATCGATGTTGCCCGCCGCATCCGCCGTCCAGACGATCTCCGGTAAGGCTTCGGCCAGCTGCCGGAAGCGTTGTTCGCTTTCACGGAGAGCCTGCTCGGCCTGTCTTTCGGTGGTGGTGTCTAGGAGCACCAGGCCCACGCCAGAAATAACTCCAGTCTCGTCTTTGAGCGGGTAGGCGTTTGTGAGACAGTGGCGCCACGTTTCGCCCTCTCCGCGCCTTGTGTTTGCAAACTGGGCCCGCATTGGTTCCCCCGTCTCAATCACTTGATTAAGCAACGGCGCCATCAGTTCATAGGAAGACGGCAGAATTTCTCCAAGCCTGCGACCCAGAGTAGCTTCAATCCGTACACCGTTCAGCTCAGCTAGGGTTTCATTGATTCTTACGCATCGAAGATGTGTATCGAACAGCGCAAGGCACATGGGAGCCGTTTGATAAAGGGTCTCAAGTTCAGTCAATCGACGCCGCATCTGCTTCTCGCTATCCAAAACGGAATCAATTTCTTGCCGTTCGGCAGTCACATCTCGCAAGAAAATGGCCAAGCCGCCACGGCATGGAAGCGCCCGGACTTGAAAACGCACGTCATCCGACCCATGAAACACATCAAACTCCACCGGAATGTGGTCAGTCATCGCCTTCGAGTATTGGGTCCATACCTCACCTCCGATTAGCTCCGGGTAAATATCCCAGAAGACCCGGCCGAGTATTTCCCTGCCGTATCCGAGGGTGTGTATCGCTCGTGAGTTCAAATATGTCAATCGCCACTCACCGTCCAAGAAAAAGACTGTGTCCGGGTGAGTATCGAGAATTTCTGTGAGCTGTTCCTGGCCTTGCGCGAAAGATTTCTGGATTTTCTTTCTATCCGTTATGTCCTCGGCAATGTAGCAGAAGCGAAGCTGCCCTGAGTCGCTCTGTCCGGTTTGGGCAAACGTGACAGTCAGCCAGCGGGTACCTTCTACGGTGGCGTACTCTTGTTCAAACGACACCGGCACCTTTATCCAGCAACTTTCCTCATAGCGTTTCAGCCAGCTGTGAATTGTTGCAGCGCGCGCGACTGACCAGCTTACGCCGCCATTCCCAGTCGCCGCGAGCACCTTGGCGAAGAATTGCTCGGTCGCGGCATTCTCATAATTGTGTGTCACAGCATCGCCGTCAAGCTCAACTGCGCCCATCATGAACGGGGAGTGCCGGAGAATGCTGCCGAGTCGCCCCTCAATCTCGCGCGAGGTGTCCTCCGCCTGAACGTGAAGGACCTCCAAACGCTGGTTTTCACGACCTGCTTCTGCGACCTCACCCTCAAGTTGTGACATCTTCCGGCAACCAATCACCCAGCCGACTCCAATAAGGAACATTAAGCTCGCGTCACAAATGCTGTACAGGTCGAGCGAGCGAGTCAGAGATACTACGCCGGCTACAAACACAAAAAAGCCAGGAGAGACGAGCAGGAACTTTTCAAGCTTTGCCGGGCCCGTCTGAGCCAGAGACTCCGTCGTGACGGAGGATAGGGAATCGTCTTGGTGCATTGGGTTTCTCTTGGGACGGCAAAGGCTAAACGGCTGCCGTTTACCTACCGCTACTTGAATGAACGGCTAAGACTGGCGCATTCATTAGAGAGAAAGTGGAAAACCTGGAATAAGAATCTCGGTTACCGTGCCGGACGGGCCTCTGCAAATCTGAGGGGTACAGATCGGAGTGAGCGTAGATCTCTGCCGCAATTTTTGTACGCGTCCCGTCGCGCCACAGCGGTGGAGGCCACCGTCGCCCTTCGCGGCTAGCGCTGCTAATGGCGCTCGCCAACCAGCGGGGCGCTTGAATCCTGATTCTCCCGAAGCCCTTAGTTCTTTGTAAGGTAGGTTTGACGCTCCTCAGACGAACCGATGAATAGGGTCGCGGCGGCAATCTCGGGAAAGTGCACAGTCCCCTTGCTGCCGGAATGGGACACCTTCGCCGGTGGTTCGTCGCCGCTGGCTTTGCGGACGGTGATGCTGCCCCGCTTGGTGGTCAAGTTCAGGTCCGGACCGTCGACGATTGACCCTTCCAGACGGGCACCGCGGCCTTCGGTTCGCTGCTTCAGCGCTTCTCCAAACTGATTGTCGATCTCGCCGCGATCAGTGGTGGCGTTAAGCGCGAAGTTGGCGGTGTAGGGCAAAGCAAGCTCGATGTTGCCGGATCTGGTTTGCACGACCATTTTGCCCAGCGGCAATCGTCCAGGGCGCAGGTCGATGTCGCCTTTGTCGACCGTAAGATCCAGGCCGTTCGTGAATCCATCCAGGCTGACGTCGGTGGCGCGGGTGGAGAGCGTGAGTGGCCCCACTACATTCTGGACATTCAAACTTCCACGGTCAAAGCGGATTTCGCCTACTACACGCTGGACGTTCAGCTCCGTGCGCATACTTTGGACACGGACCGGCTGGGCTAGATCGCGTAACGACACGCTGCCGGTGTAATCGCCGCTGACCGTCACCTGGCCGCCGATCTTCTCCAGTTCCACATCTGTGCCGTGGCCCCGAAGATCGACCGAGCCTTTCACGTTGGCGCAACGAATCAGATCGCTGCGACGGGTATCCACTTTTACGTTGCCGGTGATGTCCTGCAGGCGCACGCCGGCGTTTTCACTACTGACGTCCACATCTCCGGTTATCGAGGACAGGTCGATGTCGCCGAGCGCCCCCGCGGCCTCGATGCTCGATCCGCTAGGAACCGAGATATCCAGATCGGTAGTGACGGGCGTTTGCGAGCCCGCTCTGTCCTGATTGCAGCGAATGGTTACAGTGTTGCCTTGCACCAAGACCTCGACAGGCGTTTGCTTGTCGGCATGTTCGGCCTCGTGCGCGTCGAATGCCCGGACCACTTTGTGGCCGCCGACGGTCACCTCTGTGGTGTCGGCGCCCACAACCTTGGCGTCGCCCCGAAAACTTTCAATCACAATGCGCGGCGCTCTACCGGCGGTTTTCCCGATGCGATTGAACGAGTACTCATGCCCGTCGCCGAAGGCTTCGACGCCACGTTCAAACCCGGCGCGTCTCCACCAGGTGTCCGGCCGACGCATTTCAAAGGCAGTGAGCCCCGCGATGCAGATGATGACGACCAGCAACCAGCCTCCCCCAGAAATGCCGTTCACTGGGATAGGACGGTTGAAGGCGAAGCGCGTGGAGACCTCTATGAGCTGAATGACGCCCCAGAGGATGAGGAAGTAGGGCCAATACTGAACCAGAATCTCGCCAATTTGAAAGTTGGGCGAGATGGCGTGCAGGAGGAAGAGTACACCGACGGCGATGAGAACCAGCGGGCCGGTGACCGTGCCGCGGGATCTCATAAAACAGGTCCTCCTGGATAAGATCTTCCCGGAAAAGATCCTGCCGGAGGAATCGGGGGTGCGGCCAAGCGCTCCAACAGCTTCATCACGCCGATAACGATGAGGATCAAAGGCCAAGTGCGGGTGAACGCGACGACGCCAGCTTGCTCCAGCGCAAATAAAACGCCGATGGTGATGAGCAGGATGGGGCCGCGGATGGCCTGGAGAAATAAAGCGCTTCTATTCATGACGTGTTCCCATGACCTTGACGGTTGGCCGCGTGGCGGATGGATCCGTGGCGGATGGATCTGAGGCGAATGGATCTGAGGCGAATGGACCCGTAGCGGACGGATCCGAAGATGGATACGGGGTTCTGCCGGATACGGGGTCGGAGGGCGACGACACTCGTGTCCAGAGCATGTAAGCTCCCACCACAATGAGCAGTACCGGCCAGAAACGCCCGATGTCGCGGAAGTGTATTAAGCCCAGCGTGTCCAGCAGAAACAAGACGCCGACGACGATCAGAAGAATGGGGCCGATAGGCGCCGTGTTAGCTGGCCCTGCGCGGCCTACCAGGCTGGACCATTCCTCGGTGGGAATGCCTATTTGGCGTTTCTTAGCCGTGTGGTACGCCTCGAAAGCCATATAAAACACGAAGGCCGACATGATCATGGAGAGGAACGGCGCCCCGGGGGTGTTGTCGTTGCTGTCGAGCAGGCTGATCAGCAAGCCGAAAATGATGGCGTGAACCAGGCCCTTCAAATATTGACCGTTATAAATAGCGCCAACACCGGGAATAAATCCTAGTGCAAAGGCGAGTCCAGGAGAGTTTTGGATGCCGGGGGCGATGGCTGCGGGCGGAGCCTGGAAGTAGGGGTTCGGCGCTCCGGAGACGTTCGGGTCGCGGCCAGCTGTGTACGCGGCCGCGGGGATATGGTCCCGGCAATAGATGGTTCCGTCTACTGTGCGCTGGCACAACGCGCAAAGAGGTCTTCCGCAGGAGCGGCAGAAGGCCGTTGCCGGTGTATCCGGATGTAAGTAGCAGTTCATTTTTGGTCTCGTTCCCGATTAGTCGGCCTTTCGCCGCTTTGAATCTGATGGTTGTGCCGGGGGCCGGTGTTCACGGGAAGCCGCTTGCTGGGCAGCGAGAGCTTCCTGCTGGTCTTCAAGAGACTTCAGGCGGGTCTCGATCTCATACACCCAACGAAGATTCTCGTAATACTTGACCCCTCGGTCCTTAAGCCGGAGCGCTTTGTCTTCGACGCCGCCCCAGATGCGCACGGGGCTGAGGTCGGCCGCTTGAATATGCTGGACGCGGACGCCGGTGCACCGCTCAAGCATCGCGAAGGACAACACTGTCATCGCCATGCCCATTACCAGTCGGGGCTGCAAGATGGGCTGCAGCCAATCGCTGACGGCGCGGCTGAAGAAGCCTTGCTTTTCAAACGGCTGCCTGGTCCGTCCTAAGGGCGCCTGATAAGCAATGCGGGTTATCAGCTCAGAAGGTGGCGTCACCTCCTCCGCACTTTTGAGGAATGCGACTGCGTCCACAACATCCTGCAGCAGCTGGTAGCAGGCTGGGCAGGTGGAGGCGTGTTGCTCTAAGACAACTCGGCCGGACGGCTCCAGAGTGCCGTCCGCGTAGTCCGCTAATAAGATCTCAAATTCGGCGCAGTTCATCTTAGTCGCAATCTCGACAACTGCCTGCTAGAGGCTAACTTTGTTTCTCCTAAGCACGCGCGACAACTCCGCGCGTCCACGGTTTAATCTCGATTTAACAGTTCCCTCCGGAACGTTTAAGACACGGGCGATTTGGCGATATTCCATTTCCTGCAGATCACGAAGAATCACTGCCTCGCGCAGCTCCGGCGAGAGCTTTTGGAGGGCCGCCTGCAGGAGTTCGCCGGCTTCGCGTCCCGCAAGAAGTCCTTCCGTGCGCGAATCGGCGCCGGTTTTTCCTTCAAGGACGGCCAATTTATCTTCAATGGCGTCGGTGACGCGCTCAGCCTTGGTCCGGCGGTAATGATCCACCAGCAGATTGCGTGTAAGGCGGGTGAGCCAAACCGTAAACGAGCCTTCGCCCGCGCGAAAGCTCCCTAAGCTTTTGAAAACACGCAGAAAAACCTCCTGTGTGAGATCCTGCGCCTGGTTGTCGCGGTTTGTAAAGCGGTAACAGAGCGCGTAGACACGTTTGGTGTGTGCCTTCACCATCTCTTCCCAGGCGGCCTGCTCTCCGGCCAGGCAGCGTTTTACCAAACTCGCTTCAGAATCCAAGCGCCGCGCTGTCCCCCACTCGCGCGCCAGCGCACCCGCCCAAAATGAAGGCGCGTCTGACGCCTTCGAGCTTAACGAACTCTGCCGATTGAGCGAAATGGGGGCCACGCAGGCGGCTGACATTGAAACATCCTCTTTCGTCGGGCCTCCCGCCGGGCCGGAAACCCTGCGTCACATCAGCGTGGCGCGGCCGCAACGGATTGGCACACCTAGAGTAACGTCCAGGGCCCTGCTGAAGTTCAATTAAAGCCGCGGTAAAAGCAAGCGCGTTGGTGTGGCACGATTGTCGGAGACGAGATTAAGAGTATGAAGTGTCCCTTTTGCGGTCACCGCGAGGATAAGGTAATCGACTCCCGGGAAAGCAAAGAAGGCGACTCTATTCGGAGACGCCGGGAATGCTTAGCCTGCGGAAGGCGATTTACTACGTACGAACGTTGCGACGAAGTGCCTTATATGGTCATCAAAAAAGACGGGCGACGCGAGAAGTTCGATCGCCAAAAGGTTCTAAACGGGCTGCTGAGGGCCTGTGAAAAGCGACCGGTGAGCATGGGGAGACTAGCCGGGCTGGTTGACGACATAGAATCTACCGTCGTGGAGAGTCCGGAACGGGAGTTGGCAACTACCCTGATTGGAGAACGCCTGATGGAGCGGCTCCGGGGTATTGACAAGATTGCTTATGTGCGTTTCGCGTCCGTATACCGGGACTTTCAAGATGTGGAAGAATTCCTGAGCGAACTAAAAACCTAAGTTCCTGTCGGCAGTCTAACGAGGGAGAGGCTGGAATCGGTATAAATTTCCGGAGGTTTCGGGAGCGATTTGGGCACCCGTAGAGCACCTATCTTTGTGTGTAACCAATCACTTTGGCGGACATCTTCTTAGATAGGGGTCAATTTAGGGGCGCGACCGGTTATAATTGATGCGCGCAATAGTTACAAGGTAGCACTCCCATCGGGTTCCGAGCAGTAGCGTAGGATGCCCTCTCAACGATAGCGTCCGGCATCGTGGTGTTCAATGAATCAAAAAAAGAGGTTTGTAGGCAGAGGTGAGTAGTTAAGGTGGATCAATTCGAGGATCAATATTCAGCCGAAGGACGTGAGCCGCTAGCGCTTCCGTTTGACGAAGAGCCAACTTTCTTTCATCCGGAAGAGGTTCAGGATGAGGAATTCCAGGGCGCTCAGCAGGTCGAGGAATCGATTTATACCGACGACCCGGTACGCGTGTATCTGCGCGAAATGGGATCGGTCCCACTGCTCACGCGAGAGGGCGAAGTTACGCTGGCGCGCAAAATGGAGCGTGGGAAGTTGCGCATGCAGAAGGCGATCAGCCGTTCTCCGCTCATTCATACCATGGTTTGTGATTTCGGCGAGTTGGTCCGCAAGGGCGCCGAAGATGTGGACAGCTACGTGGATTTCGGCCCCTCGGAGATCGAAGAAGGAAGCGCGGCCGATCTCAAGCGCCGGAGTGATATCGCAGAACTGTTTTTTGCCTACTTAGCCGTTACCAAGAAGCTGCAGCAGACCAACGACAAGTATGCGACGGTTCCGGCGGCAAATAAGAAGCTGCGGAAGAAGTGGGCCGGCAAAGTAGAGCGCGCCAAAGTGGAGCTCTCGCGGGCATTGCGGGGTATTCCCTTCAATTTGGCTCGTTGGAAAGAGTTTATCCGGGCCATTGAGAATAACGGCGACGAGATGGCGCTGCTTGAGTCAGAAGTCAAAAAGCTTGAGCTGCGCAACGCCGCCTCCGCTCAGTTGCGTGTCAAGGAGTTGAAGCGGGACCTAAAGAAGAAAG
>CAXUCT010000153.1:8134-9826 GCA_964249415.1 uncultured Bryobacteraceae bacterium
ATAGTCTTTCGGTCATCCGCCATGGAGAAATTGAGGCGGAGCGCGCCAAGAAAGACCTTGTGGAGGCAAATCTTCGCTTGGTGGTTTCAGTTGCTAAAAAGTACGTCAATCGCGGGCTGCACCTTCTGGATCTTATTCAGGAAGGGAATATTGGGTTAATGCGTGCCGCGGACAAGTTCGAATACCGCCGGGGCTACAAGTTTTCGACGTACGCAACGTGGTGGATCCGCCAAGCCATTACACGCGCGATTGCCGACCAGTCCCGGACCATTCGTATTCCCGTTCATATGAACGAGAGCATGAACAAGTTCCTGCGGGCGACGCGTGAGCTGGAGAAGGAGCTGGGCCGCGTTCCCACGAACGAAGAGATCAGCCGGCGCATGGATATTCCGGTGGAGAAGGTCCAAAAGCTGAAGACCATCTCGCGTGATCCGGTGTCGCTTGAAACTCCAGTGGGCCGTGACGGCGAATCAGCGCTGGGCGACCTGATTGAGGATCGTTGGGTTGGTTCACCGGTGGACGCTGTAATCGATTCCAACGTCCGGGACGAGACCGCTAACATACTAAAAACGCTTTCTCCTAAAGAGGAAAAGGTAATTCGGCTGCGGTTCGGGATCGGCTGTGAGCGTGAGCATACGCTGGAAGAGATTGGGCAAGAGTTTGATGTCACTCGCGAACGGATTCGGCAGATTGAGGCTAAGGCATTAAGGCAGCTTCGTTCGCCGGAGCGGGCCCGGCACTTGCGGGCTTTGTTAGCGGCGCGGTAAACGCTACTTCACTTGTAATTAAAGGGCCAGGCCTGTGTGCATGGCCCTTTTTCGTGCCTACGCACAGTTGATGGCAGAACGGTTCATGAGATCTGCTCTATACCACTTATAGAAGTAGGGCGCCTAGTCTCCTTCCAGAAATAGTATATCCCTCTGAGGGGCAGCGCCCTTTCTGCTTTATTTCCTTTTGTTTTAGCTTGGCTAGTGAATTGCCTGGGTAGGTCCACCGGTTAAGGTCAGAGACGTGTCAGGCAAAACTCCACGTGTAGTCATGGCTTTGGTCTGACGGCCGAGAGTGTATTACAGCTAAGGAAAAGGTACGAATGCTAGGGACTAGAACAAAGCTTCTGTTGGGTATGCTGGCCGGGTTTGCCATCGCAGGCATTGCGAATGCACAATCGATCACTGCGGGCGACATTACCGGTACGGTGAAAGACCCTAGCGGCGCAACTCTGCAGGGTGCTACTGTTGCCCTGAAAAATGCGAACACGGGCGCAGCGCAGACACAAACCTCCAACGGTAGCGGGCAGTACCGCTTCTCGTTACTGCAGCCTGGTACTTACAGCATCACTGTAAACGCAGCTGGTTTTCGGCCCTCTGAACGTGAGAATATCGCAGTCGTCGCGGGCGAGCCCACAACCGCCGATTTTCAAATGGGTCTTGCTTCCTCCAGCACCACGGTAGACGTGACGGAAGCGGTCTCGGCCATCGACTCGGAAAATGCAAACCTAACCACTGCTTTCAGCTCACAGCAGATCTCGAACATGCCGAATCCTGGCTCGGATCTAACTTACATTGCACAAACCGCGCCCGGCGTGGTCATGAATACGCAAGGGGGCTACGGAAACTTTTCGGCTCTCGGAATGCCCGGCACTTCCAATCTGTTTATGATCAACGGGCAGAACTTCAATGATCCGTACCTAGG
>CAXUCT010000154.1:0-3901 GCA_964249415.1 uncultured Bryobacteraceae bacterium
GGCTATTTCTACGGGCGCGGCAGTACGGATGACAAGGCGCAGGCGGCAGTTTGGATTGCGAACCTGATTCGCTATAAGCGGGAAGGATTCAAGCCGGACCGAGACATTATCGTCGCTTTGACTGCGGATGAAGAGGGCGGCGGACCCTACAACGGTGTGGACTGGCTAATTAAGAATCACCGCGAGCTGATTGATTCCGAGCTCTGCTTGAACGAAGGCGGGTGGGGCGAGATTCTCAATGGCAGGAAGATGGCGAACGAGGTTCAGGTCAGCGAAAAGTATGTGATCAACTTCCGGCTGGAGGTGCATAACAAGGGCGGCCACAGTTCGCTGCCGGTAGCGGACAATGCCATTTATCATCTTGCCGGCGCACTGGAGCGGTTGTCACATTTCGGATTCCCGTTGAAGACAAACGACGTCACGCGGGCGTACTTCGAGCAGCTTGCAAAGATACAGACCGGGCCGGTGAGCGGCGATCTGGCAAGCGCCGCCGGTGGATCGACTGAAGCGATGACAAAGGTGGCGGCGGCTTCTCCGCTGTGGAACTCCACGCTGCGCACGACCTGTGTTGCGACGCAACTGGAGGGCGGCCACGCAATGAATGCGCTGCCGCAGTTGGCTGCCGCAACGGTGAACTGCCGCGTTCTTCCCGATGACTCGGTGGAGTATGTTCAGAGCACGTTGCAGGGTGTCTTGGCGGATGATCAAGTAACTATGAAGATCATTGGCGACGTCACGCGCTCACCGTCTTCCCCGCTGCAGCCGAGCCTGATGCGCACAGTGAGCAGCATCACTGACAGGCTGTGGCCAAGCGTGCCCGTTGTCCCCACCATGGTTCCGGGCGCTACAGACGGACGGTTTTTGCGCGCCGCCGGCATACCAACTTATGGCGTGCAGGGTTTCTTTGAAGACGTGAACGATATGCGCATGCACGGACGCGACGAGCGCCTGCTGGTGAAGTCATTTTACGAGGGCCAGACCTTCCTGTATGAACTGGTCAAAGCCCTCTGCGGAACGGCTCAATAGATACCGCTTGTTCGCGCGCGCGGCTCAGTAGGAGTTTCTGCTAGGGCGCCACTAGGATGCTGCTTTGCTCTTGCCCGTTCTTCCCATCCGTGTACATGAGCAAGAGTCCTTTTTGCGAAGGCGAATGGCCATTATAGGGTCCGGTGAAGTAATAGTTAGCAGCGTTGTTGGGAACAATGGTCAGAGCGCTTGAGCCGTTGGCCGGTACCGTAAACTCATCGCTGGCAGCATAGTATTGTGGCATATCCAGCTCGTACTTCATGGGTCCAATGGAATCCGTCTGTTGGCCAGTGAAGTAATTGTCGTAGGCGTTCACTGCGAAGGTAAAGGGCGTGTTGTAGTTCAACGGGAGCCCCTTGGACGCAAATGCGCTGAGTGGAGCGGTGAAGATCATATTGGTGGAATCCAGATCGGCGATGGCGAGGTAGTAGGCGTTCGCTTTACCGGTGGCGAGGTCTAACACGAAAACGGCGTTCTGCCCGCTTGGGTAGGGGGCGCCGGTAGCGGTCCCAAAGTCTTCGTTGTAAACGTCGTAATCAGGGATGCCGTCGTTGTTAACGTCGATGAACACATCGAATTCGGCCGGGACATCGGGATGCGAGCGCTGCCCGAAGGTGTTGATGGCAAACTGAACACCGAGTGTAGAGCAGGTGTTGTCTAAACAGAGGAGGCGCGTTCCCACGGCCTGCAGATTCACTACCACGTAATCGGCGCCAGGTCCGGGCTGAATGGATGATGGGAACTGAGTGCCTGTGCCGGTCAACGAGAATACGTCCACCAAGCCGCCCACGGGTGCCGGAGCATTGGAGAGCAGTAAATTCGCGGGCTTCCCGTTTAAGGCAACAGAGGTGGAGGCAGGCCGCACGTCGGCGGCTTTGTGGGGCAGAATGTGCCAGGGCAGATGGATGTTCTCGCTTCCGCTGGTAAAGGTGAGATAGCCGGCGTACTCGACGGTGTTCAGCAACTCACCGTTCCCGCCATTGCTTCCACCATTCAATGTCCAAATGGGGAGAGAAGTTGCGTTCGCGGTAGCGGTGAGAGTGAAGCTGGAGGCGCCGTTGGCGGGAACGGAGATGCTGGAGGGCGTAGAAAGAGTGAACCCGGCTTGATTGGGCGCGTCACGATAGACATTGCCGATGGAGTAGGTGCGGGGAGTATCGCTGTAGTTGTGCACCACGACCTTCTTCTTGAATGTCTGATTGGTGTTCAGGCGGTACGTGCCAAAAGAAAGACTGACCGAGAGGGGATTGCTGGCGTCCCAAGCAGCGGTAGTGGATGCGGCCGCGCGATCAACCCGTAACTCACCAGCTCCCATGCGAGTCATGGGCGCTAGAACGCCGGGCTCAGTGGCTTGATTTTCAAAAACGGTGGGGTCCGCATTGCCCATCAAGAGAGCCTTGACATCGAGAGGCGTGAGGGAGCGATTCTTGGAGAGCAGCAGGGCCGCGGAACCAGCGCCGAGCGGCGTAGCGAAGGAGGTGCCATCTTCTGAGCTTTGCCCATTGCCGGTGCCCACAAGGGCGGCAATGATAGTCCCGGGAGCGCTGAGGTCCGGCTTGAGCATGTTGTAGCTGAAGCTAGGGCCTCGCGAAGAATAGGGAGCCATGTTTCCGGCGAGCGAGAAGGTGTTGGCCAAGCTGAGTGTCACATTGACGGTGGTTGATTTCAAAGCCGCCTTAATGTTGTTGCTGAGGGCCTGCGTGATGACGAGCGTGGGTACGAACTCGGTGCCACCACCGAAAGAAAAGGAGACGGCATCGCCCGGAGCAACGAGTCCGAGCAAGACTGCTTTAGCGCCGGCGCGGGCAGCCCGATCAATCTTGAGGCTGACCGCGCAACTGCCGCGATCGATCAAGAAAATATTGCCGCTGAGATTTCCCGCAGGGTAAGGATCGGCAGGCGTAGTGGCCGTCGCGGGACAACCACGCCCTACGTAAACAACATTACCGGTTACGGGGGAAGTGATGGGCGCGAAAGCTAACGTCGCTGTGTTGCCGTACAGTCCTTTGAGGCTGGCCGGCTGGTTGATCTCGAGAGGCACGTCGACAGACGCGACACCCTGCGTTGCGGCGAGAGCAATGACTTCAGGCGTGACAGCTGGACCTCCGACAACATAGGGAACGTCACCGGCATTGCCCGCTGCCACGACACCTACGACTCCGAAGTTCACGATGTCGGTGAAAGCTTCGCCATCGTCCTCTTCGCGCAAGCCGAAATCGCTTCCGATGGACATGCTGATGACGTCAACGGCGTTATTTAGTGTTCCCGTGTTGTTGGGATCGAGCGCGTAGTCCAGGCCTTCGAGAATAGCGACACCGGAACAGGCACTTGACACGGAACTGCAGACTTTGACGGCATAGAGCTGAGCGTTCGGGGCGGTACCGAGATGGACGCCATCGCGACTGTGGCCGGCAACAATATCGGCGGTGCGGCTGCCGTGGCCGGCAAGATCAATGGGATTCGGATCAGGCGCCAGCGGGCCGGCGGCACCCTGCGGGCCGTTGGGCCAGACTTCGCCCACGAAATCGTAACCGCCTATCACCTTAGAGGTTGGAAAGAGCCCGGCAGGCGGCGTCGTGGCTGCGGCAGCGGCGGCGATCTTATAATCAGCGATGTTGCCGGAGCCACCCAGATTGTAGTGCGTGTAATCAATGCCAGTGTCGAGCATGGCGACACGAATGCCCTGGCCGGTGGAGCCGCTGTTTTGAACCGCAGTGGCGCCCAGGTAAGGTAGGGTTCCAGCGAGATCATTGGCAAGCGAAACCTGGTAAGTGGGGATGGGACGCACGGCGAGGACGCCGCCGATCTTTCCTAACGCCTGGATCTGTTTGGCATCAATGGAGACGAGAACGGCATTGTGACTTTTGGTGACACG
>CAXUCT010000154.1:3911-6270 GCA_964249415.1 uncultured Bryobacteraceae bacterium
CGACACCACCGAGCGAGCTGATGGCGGACATGACGGCGTCCTGCTTTGCCTTCAACTGCGCCAGGTAAGCACGCTGCTGATCCGCCGTCATGGCGAAGCCGGTTTGCTTGGCGTTTGCGCCGACTGCGACGACCAAAGGCGGGTCTTCCAGCTTGACGGCGACTTCAACGGGTCCGCTGCGCGTTTGCGGCGCGGAGGCGGCAGGCAGAACGGCTGCTACCGGTCCTCCAGAAAGAGACGGACCGGACACAGACAGACGCGCATGTGTTTGCGCAAACGCCGTGGCATTCAGCAACACGGCGGCAAAGCGTAGGATACGGGGCAAAGCTCTCACGGACACTCCTGACCTTGTACTAAGGGATATTCGATCTAACCCCGATGTGGGGTGGGATGTCAACAACAAAAGGTTTTTGAAACAGAACTTCTCCCAGGAATGTCTCTGTGGGAAGATCCCTGCTTTGTGCGTCGCAGCAGTAGATGCGTTCATACTCGAGGAGAAATAATAAAATTGCTTACTAAATTGGCGGTAGCCGCAGTTCTGTCTTTGGGCCTGAGTTTCGGCGACACGGTAGTGGCGAGCGGCGCCGGGCCGCTTCCCGGCAGCGCCGAAGACCTTACCAATCAGTTGCCTAACGCGATTACAGGTTCGCTGGAATTTCCGAACGGCGTGAGCATGTTTGAAATCAGGATTCTCAATTACCTGGATTTTTCCGCAGTTACAGTTCCTGTGGGGGCTTATGCGGTCCCCGACACGGAGCTTTTCCTGTTCAATTCGAGCGGTTACGGCGTATATGGGAATGACGATATCTCGGGCGGCGACACTTTGTCCTGTTTGCCTTCGGGAAGCGGAAGCAATCCCTGCGCGTATGGACGCAACGGCATTGGACCCACCAGCAACGGTATCTATTATCTGGCGATCACACGCTCGGCGAATGGACCTTTGAGCGGCACGAACGAGATTTTCCTTGGGTTGGTGGCCGGGGCAGCAGCGGGACCGGACCTGAACGCGGGAGCGGTAGACGGCTATGATAACGGGGTTTATACGCAGACTGATTTTGACAATGTCCGCTACCAGATCGACCTGACGGGGACGGCGCCGGAACCAGCTACCTGGGCGCTGATGGGGTTGGCTGGCTTGGTTTTGATGGTTGTTCGTCGACGGAAGGTCACTGTCCACTAGCGCCACTGATACGCTCATCTGAAGATGAGAGTCGCCGTAGCGATCACGGGCGCTTCGGGCGCGATTTTCGGCATTCGCGCCCTCCAAGCGCTGCGAACCCTGTCTGTTGAAACACATCTGGTTGTGAGCCGCTGGGCGCGGACCACCATCGCGCACGAAACGGACTACTCGCTGGCGCAGGTGGAAGCGCTTGCCTCTTTCGTGCACCACGAAGAAAATCAAGCCGCGCCCATTTCGAGCGGATCGTTCAAGACGGATGGCATGATGATTGCGCCATGCAGCATGAGGACGCTGGCGGCGATCCGGGCGGGTGTGGGCGAGACTCTCATTTGCCGTGCGGCGGATGTCGTTTTGAAGGAACGCCGCAAGCTGGTACTGGTAGCGAGGGAAAGCCCTTTCAGCGAGATTCATTTGGAGAATATGCTGGCTCTGAGCCGCATGGGCGTGGTGATTCTTCCACCGGTCTTGGCTTTCTACAATCGCCCGAAAAATATTGATGATGTGGTGAATCATGTCGTAGGCCGGCTGCTGGACCAGTTCGGCTTGGATGCGCCGGGCATGTCGCGCTGGGATGGGTTTTCGGGCGAGTAAGCGTGATTTTACCGAACGAACCCAAAAGCGGGCGCTTTACCAAACGAAGCCAGGCGGTTTGCGGCAGGCAGGTGGTTTTGCGAAAAGAAGCCAAGAGTTGGGCCCATAAGCCGCTTTTACCAAACGAAGACAGTGGCAGGCGGTTTAGGACCTGCGTAGTTGAAAAAACGAAGCCATTCATTTTGTGTCCTCCAGCATTGCTCGCCCATTGCGAAACAAAGCCGATGCTATTTGCTGGGCGTGACTACGTTACAGGGAAGTAGAGCGAGTCCACTAGGGACGACGGTTCTAAGCTGTTGAGGGGAAGGGACGCAATGAGAACGGTCCGGCGTTGGTGACGGTCAGCCAGGCACAGGAGCGCTATGTAATTTGTTATTCGTTCTGTGCAGGCAAACCTCCGTTGTACTGCGCGCGGCAACAGTCATGGTCGGAGTCTTGCCAGAGATCAACGGCCTTTTCCCAGGCAAGTAAACCAATGACCTGCCCGACTGCTCGTCCAGTGAGATCCGCAGCTTTGAAGTGAATCCCACCGTACCGCCTGGAAATTCCAGCTTGATTCGCTGCGGCACTGAACGTGTCCCACTGCAA
>CAXUCT010000154.1:6280-9814 GCA_964249415.1 uncultured Bryobacteraceae bacterium
GGTTCGGCAGGGGTGACTCCGGGTTCCGTGTTTGAAGTTCCAGGAGCGAAGGTCACGGAAGCGCCAAACGAGCCACTTCTAGTGAATAGCTCAAGAACTCTTGCTGCGGCAGCGCTGAAGGTGCTATGACCTGAAATGAATTCGGGAAAGGCTGGAGTTGGGAAGGAAGCCGGCTGATACGGTAACCAATCCTTTCCGTCAATGGTAACCGTGCCTTTGCCCGGACCTCCCCACGATCGAATCTGTTGCCCGTGAAATAAGTAACAAATTGCAGTCGCCGGACGCACAGAATCAAACGCGCGTTTCGCATCCCAGGCGACGATGCTTGCGTCCAATGTTGCGTTTGTTATCGCGAAGAACATTTTCACGTCCTGATCAAGAGTATGATGGTCGCGCCCTGAGACAAACTGCGCTAGCAGAGCCCTAGTGCTGGATTGACGTTTAATGACAGCCTGAAGCGGACCTCGTTACCCGTTGGACAATATGGGTCCGTGACATCAACCTGGGATGACGTGAGCGTGACGGTTCCGGTGAGCTTTTATGTGATCGGAAATACGCGCTTCTCCCAATACAATTTCCCCTATGAAAGTCAGTGCTCGGCGAATCCGCAACCGGCATGGATCATCAATGCTATTGACAACGTCTGCCATTATCAGTCGACCACGCTCGGAGCCCAGTTCATAACTCAGACAAACATCAACGGTACGGGCATATCCTTAGGAAATCAAGTGCTCAAAAAGTATTCGATTTCGGGAGCCAGCCTGGTGTGTCCCCCTGCTCCTGGGGGGAATGGTAACGGAAGCGACACCTTCGCGGCTGTGGATGCTGGCGGCAGCAGGATCACCAAAATCACCGGAACGAACAATACAGTCCTTTCCGACGGCACTGCGTTTCCGAACGTATTCGTTAATAACAACCCACCCCCTCGGCAGCTTAGCTAAGGATCCCAACAGTCAGGTTCTTCAGTTCGGCGATCAGATTTTAATGGTGGACTCGAATGATACCCCCAATCCGGAGATGAGAAGTATTCAGGATCTATGCCCCGCTTGCTCTGGCGGTTTTGGGGCGCCAAACTGGCCAGGCACGGTGGCACATATCGACACGTTCAATTCATCGGGAACGTGCAGCCCTGCCGGCCTGGGTGATTACGGCAATCGAACTGCGATAAGGCTCAGATAATGAAAAAAAATATTGGTCGGCTGACTGTGCTTGGCTTACTTACCACCGCGGCATTCGCGCAGATTGAGCAAACACATCCTGAGCTTTGTGGAAGAGACGAAGCCAACGCCCCAGCATTGCCGCCCATATCGGTTTCAGTGGACCGAACTCAAGGATCGGCCACGCTATTCTTCCGGGATGGCGGCGCGGAACAGGCTATAGATCTACCGGGAGTGGTCGACTCAGTGCCGGAGGCTTGTCCATTAGCTGATGGCCGATATCTCATATTCGGAGAGACGTACAACGGCACAAATCTCTTGATTATTGATTCAAATAAACACGCCGTAATAGATCATTTCCAGGGCTTCGACCCGGCTCTGTCGCCAAACCAGAGATGGATTGTCTACCGAAAGTTTTATCCTCGTGAACACGACCTCTCCGTATCAGAGGAGTATCTTATATATGACCTCTCCAAAACCCCCACTCAGAATCGGCCGCCAAGCATCGAAGTAACTGATTGGGAAGATGTCGGGCGAGCCATTTTTCCACTCGGCCGGGCAAACACCTTTATGGACGCGATGGACTCGCCCGCAGATAGAACGCATGTAACTGGATCTAAGAGCTTTGCCTGGTCCTCTGATAGCCGTTTAGTCGTATTCGGGGATAGGCTGCAGGGCCGGTTTGCGGTCGTGGCTATGGTGATGAGTAATGACGGCTTGACCAAGGCGTATGAGCATCCGATAACAATTTCTGAGGTCTGTGGAAGTGGCCCTGTTTCGAACGATTTCCGAGTCTTCATGTCACGCGCAACAATCGCACAGTCTCCGCAAGGAGATTACTCGATTCAGGCAGGATTTGAACCCGTGCCAGGAGGGTGCGTGCCGAAGCCTGTCGAGTTGCGATGGCCGGGCGATTTTGCTGCTGCCATCGTCGAGAAGCCTTTCGAACATCATTATCAGCGTAAGGCAGCCGTTGTAGATCAATAGCTCAGCGGCAGAGCTGTCCCGCATAATTGCGAAGCCGACTGTCTTTCAGCGTGTGAAACGAAAGTTGTCATAACTATCTCTCCCTGTCGATTCGCATTGCACCGCGCCACCATTCGTTTTTAGCGTTTAGCTTTGGTGCCGTGCGTAAGGCAGTAAGCGTCCGCTGAAGGCCGTATTGGAGTCTTAGGCATTCCGTGCAGGGTCTGAAGCTCGGCTCGTAGAATTCAGCTCGGTTTGTCGAACCTAAGGAGAAGCGGACTCGGCCCCTAAGGAAAAAAGCCGGGACAAAAAAGCCGCAAAAGCCGGGACAGTACACGCAAACACCCGAATCCAGCTCTTATCGATATTGTCTTTGCGTGTACTGTCTCTGAGAGATCCTGTCCCGGAGAGACCGGGACGCCTGTTACCAGCCGCCCTCAAAGCGGTACTTTACCCGGTGCGCCGTCATGCCATTCAGGTCGTACACTAGCATCCAAATGGTGTTTCCCGCAATCTCGCCAGTATAAGAACCCGGCGGGAGGTTACTACCGCGACGGAAACCTGCCTGACACCACAACGTTACGTGTCTTCCATGTGGCATGATCGCTCGCACGTGCGTTTGTTCACGAGAGAAGCCGGGACAGTACACCCAACAGACTGAATCTTAGCTCCTCTGCATATTGTGTTTGCGTGTACTATCCCGAAAAGCTCACACTATTGAGCAGTTGAATGGTTTTCACCATGCGGGAAATTGCCAGAGCTTGGCGATAGAAACTCAAACGTTCGGACGAAAACTGATCAGCGAAAGGCCATGGATGGAACGGAAGTGCCTGCTATTAGCCGTGCACAGGGCTTGTCCTGCTTTGATCGCCGTGGCGGCAATCAGCGCGTCGGCGACCTGGATGCCATGGGTCACGGCGTGTTGTTCGATGAACGCGGCTGCAGCCGAACCAACAGATTCTGAAAGCGGCAGGATGCTGAATCTGAGTTGAATAAGGGATTGTTGAATGTGGCGTATTTCCAGCTTGGAGCGGGCCCCTTGGAGGAGCTCCATAAACGAGACGATGGAGAGTCCTCGATCCGTAGCTGCGTCGATGGCGCGGGCAGCAGCTGGATCGCCTCGCGACGCCCAGATCAGAACGTCCGTGTCGAAGATCATTTCTCTTTCTTGACGCTCGACCGCTTCCTTTTGCCAGGTGGAACAAAAACCGGCAGCGGGCGACGCAGCTTGCGGAGGTAGGAAGTTGGATCGGATAGATCGTCCCGGTTACTCCATATCCCAAAGAAAGGTTGCTCCTCCGTCTTAGCTGCGCTCTTGCCCGAAGCCTGTAACGGCCCAGCAATGGGCATGAGCGTGGCCTTTTCCTTTCCCCGATAGAGGACGGTCACAGTCTCGCCACGGTCGATAGCA
>CAXUCT010000155.1:0-9777 GCA_964249415.1 uncultured Bryobacteraceae bacterium
GTGTTTTCTGTACTGGTGTTGATTCGGGGGGGGGTCGCTGCCGGCGGCACTCCTAAGGACATCTTCCCCTACATCGATATTCCTGTCGTAAGTTTGGTGTGGACGTATAACGGGCTAAGCCCTGACGACATGGAGAAGCGCGTTGTTACGGTGTGCGAGCGCGCCATGACAACTACGGTGAACGACATTGAGCACATCGAATCTGAATCGTATACCGGCGTAGCTATCGTCCGCGTCTACTTCCAGCCCAAGGTTCACGTTGAGCTAGCGCTTGCGCAGGTAACGTCGATTGTGCAAACTATCCTTCGCGCGCTACCGCCGGGAATCTTTCCGCCGGCGATTCTTAAATACGACGCGTCGAGTGTACCCGTTCTGCAGTTGGGGTTGTCCGGTCAGGGCCTTACTGAGCAGGATCTCTACGATCTGGGGACGAACTTCATCCGTACCCGCCTTGCCACTGTGCAAGGCGCGTCCATTCCTCTTCCTTGGGGCGGCAAGTCGCGGCAGATCATGGTGGACCTGGATCCAAACGCGATGTATGCCAAGCACCTTTCCGGCGTTGATGTATCCAACGCGCTCAACGCTCAAAATCTGATTCTGCCTGCCGGAACAGCTCGAGTAGGCGAGACCGAATATCTCGTCCGGATCAACAGCAGCCCGCTTACGGTCTCAGGAATGAACGACCTGCCTATCCGGGGCGCGAATGGCGCGCTTGTTTTCATGAAGGATATTGGGCAGATCCGGAACGGGTTTGCTGTGCAAACCAACGTGGTGCGTCAGGACGGAAAGCGGTCAGCCTTGCTGACAGTACTGAAGAATGGTCAAGCTTCTACTCTCGACATTGTAAGCGCCGTAAAAAAAGCGCTGCCGCGAGTGACGGCTGATCTTCCACCCGCGCTCCGGATTACGCCCTTGTTCGATCAATCTATTTTCGTCCGCACTTCCATCAACGAAGTTCTGCGCGAAGCCGGCATTGCAGCCTTCCTGACAGCATTGATGATCCTGCTCTTTCTGGGAAGCTGGCGTAGCACCTTGATTGTGTGTATTTCGATTCCACTGTCCATCCTCACCTCCATCTGCATCCTTGCCGCGTTGGGAGAAACCATCAATGTGATGACGCTCGGCGGGCTGGCTTTGGCGGTAGGAATCCTGGTGGATGATGCCACCGTTGAGATTGAGAATACCCATCGCAACCTCGCCGTCCCCGGTAATCCGCTGGTCCACGCGATCCTCGACAGCGCGAGCCAGGTAGCTGCGCCGGCGCTTGTCTCTACGCTTTCCATCTGCATTGTCTTTCTTCCGGTACTCCTGCTGACCGGTGCGGCGAAGTATCTCTTTACGCCGCTTGCGATGGCGGTTGTGTTCGCCATGATGGCGTCCTATTTCCTTTCGCGAACGCTGGTGCCTACGATGATGCACTACCTTTTGCCGGCTGAGGTTTCGCTCTATCAGCCGCATGAAGGTGGAGAACCAAAAGAGGCCCAGAACTGGGTTTGGCACGTGCATGAGCGTTTTGAGCACCGGTTTGAAAAATTCCGTGAGCTTTACAAAGGTTGGCTGGAGTGGAGTCTCCATCACCGGGCGACCGTGCTGATTATATTCGGCATCTTCGTAGCTGGTTCGTCACTCCTCACCTTAGTAATCGGCCGTGATTTCTTTCCGTACGTCGATTCAGGGCAGATGCGCCTGCATGTTCTACCCCCGTCAGGGACCCGGATTGAACAATCGGAAATGATTTTCGCAGCCATCGAGGCAGAGATTCGGAAGACCTTGCCCCAGGGCCGGATTGCGATGTTGCTCGACAACATCGGTCTCCCGAATGGCGGGATCAACCTGGCGTTCGGCAACAACGCCACCATCAGCAATTCCGACGGCGATATCCTGATAGCCCTCAAACCAGGTAAGAGGGACACGGTGGAGCTAACACGCTTACTGCGCCAACGTCTTCGTAACAAATTTCCCGAGGATGTATTCTTTTTCACTCCGGCCAACATCACCAACCAGATTCTCGACTTTGGATTGCCTGCTCCGATTGACCTGCAAGTCGTCGGGCGGAATCCGGTACAGAACTACCGCATCGCGCAAGCTCTGCTCAAGAAGGTAGCGGCTATTCCAGGCGCGGTGGATGTCCATATTCATCAAGAGGTCGCCTATCCTACCGTTCAGGTCAATGTCGACCGCGCGAAGGCGCAGCAGGTGGGACTGCAGCAAAGAGATGTAGCGAATAGCATGCTCATTTCGCTCTCCGGCAGCGGCCAGACGGCGCCCAACCAGTGGCTGAACCCCCAAAACGGCGTCAACTATCAGGTGGTCGCGCAGAGTCCGCTATACCGGATGGACTCGTTTGATGCGCTCCAGCGTACGCCCATTACGGCTGCCAATGGAAGCAATAGCCAGCTCCTTGGAAACTTGGCGACGCTCAAGCGCGATGCGAGCCCCATCGTCATTGACCACTACAATATTCAGCCCACGTTTGATATCTATGCCGATGTAGACCAGCGCGATCTAGGTGGCGTAGCGGACGAGATCCACAAGATCATGAAGGGGGAAACTAAGCTACCCAGCGGCACGTTTATCGAGCTGCACGGCGAAGTGACCACCATGGAACAGTCGTTTTCCCGGCTGCTGTTGGGCATCGCGTTCGCAGTTATCATCGTTTACCTGCTGATGGCTGTGAATTTCCAAAGCTGGCTTGATCCAGCGATCATCCTGATGGCCCTGCCAGGCGCCTTCTCGGGAATTCTTTGGATGCTGTATCTGACGCAGACTACCTTTAGTGTTCCATCACTGATGGGATCTATCATGACGATCGGCGTAGCAACCGCGAACTCGATTCTGCTGGTCGTGTTTGCGAATGATGAGCGCGTCACGGGAAAAGACCAATGGGAGGCGGCGCTTTCGGCCGGACACACCCGGCTGCGGCCTGTCTGTATGACGGCGTTAGCCATGATCCTCGGAATGCTGCCGATGGCGCTTGCTCTAGGGGAAGGCGGCGAGCAAAATGCACCTTTGGGCCGCGCCGTTATTGGCGGCCTTCTGGTGGCGACGATTGGAACCCTTTTCATCGTTCCGATTTTTTATTCCATGCTGCGGAAGCGTGCACCCATCGACTTCGACGAGAGGATTGACAAGGAGTACAAAGGCGACATAACTCCAGCTGGCGAGCCCACGCATCCCCCACAGGGTGCACCGCGTCCGCAGGAGTCTTAAGAGAAATGGCATTTCAAAACGAGCCGAAGCGTCCCGGGCACTCACCGGTTTATTGGCTGATGTTTGCCGGAGCTGTACTGCTTGCTGCCGTTCTGATCTTTGTGATTGGATGGCTGCCTCGACACAGGCGGCAGGAAAAGATTGATCAAGCCTCGGAGGCGATGACAAGCGAGGTGCCGCGTGTCAAAGTCCAGGTCGTCCACTATGCTCCCTCGACGAGTGAGCTGATGATTCCTGGCACCACGCTGGCAGAAACCGAAGCTAACATCTACGCGCGGGCGTCTGGTTACGTCACGCGGCGCTTTGTCGATATTGGCGATCGCGTGCACAAGGGTCAATTGCTTGCCACTATTGATGCCCCTGATCTTGATCAGCAGGTGGCGCAGGCTCGATCCGCCATCGCGGGGAGCCAATCGAATCTGATTCAGTTGCAGGCACAGCTCCATCTTCAGGAGCTCAATTGGGAGCGCTACAAAGTACTGGTCGCAAAGGGTGTCTTCTCGCGTCAGGAAGGCGATACGCAAGAGGCGAACTACCACGTGGCCGAGGCTAACGTGCGCGCGGCAGAGCAGACCGTGCAAGGCAATCGCGACAACCTGGCGCGGCTCATCGTACTGCAGGGATATGAGCAGGTGAGAGCTCCTTTCAACGGGGTTGTCACAGCTCGTAACATCGATGTCGGTGCTTTGATTACCGCGCAGGGTACCGGTGCGGGCGTCTCTTCCGGTCCGTCCACGCCAGGAACTACCGAGTCAGGCGCTCAAGGCAACAATGAGGGAGCCGGAGGCAATCTTTCCTCTTCCACTACGCCCTCCACCGGGGGGTCACAAGGCGGCGAGATGTTTGTCGTCGCTAACATCGACCCGCTGCGGATTCTCGTCTCGGTACCCGAAGCGTACACTCCGTCCATCCATGTGGGCCAACGCGCCACGCTTTTCTTCCAGGAGCAGCCGGGCAACAGAGTGGAAGGCCGCGTGACACGCACTTCAGCTTCTATCGATCAAAACACTCGTACGCTGCTGGTGGAACTTCGGGTCCTCAATCCGGCTGCACGTTTGCTTCCGGGTATGTACGTGGTCGTAAATTTCGTCGACGTAAAGGGCCAGCCGCCTCTGCTCGTGCCCGGTGAAGCAATTGTGGTACGTAACGCAATTAGCGTGGTAGCACGGCTTCAGGACAACGTGGTGCACTTCCGCCAGATAAGGATCGGTAGGGATTACGGCGACCAAACGGAAGTCGTGGGCGGCCTCAGGGCTGGAGACGTGATTGCCTCGACAGTGACAGACGAGATCCAGGACGGAGTCAAGGTAGACCCCGAGTATCCTAAGCAACAGGGTATGCCTCCGGAAGCCGCTCAGAGTGTTGGGGGACCCGGCAATTCAGGTCAATACGGCAATCAAAGTCTGGACAATTCCGCGCAGTCGAGCGGCGGCGGGTCTAAAGGCGGAGCAGGGAAGAGCAGCGGCGGAGGCCATGGCAACGCAGGGGGACCGAACAGTAAGTGATGAAACCCGCGTTCGTCGGCCTAATTATTGTTTCTCAGGTCGTCTCTTTCGGCCAGCAAGTACCTCCCTCCACTTCGCAGCTACTGCAGTCTGTCGAGAACGACCAAACCAGCCTGGGTTCGGAAAAGTTTGACATACCGAAACGAAGATCATTTCTGGACTTCATCTCGCCTTATCGAACTCCCAGCGCGCCCACGCTTCGGCTAGGTCCGGCGGATCGCGCGCGATCGTTGGTGCGAAACGGCGCCATTTATCTTTCTCTCTACGAAGCGATCGCCCTTGCAATTGAGAACAACTTGAACGTTGAAGTAGCTCGTTACAATCTCTCCATCGCGGGAGCTGAGACGCTTCGCGCGTCGGGGGGCGGCAATCTCCGCGGAATTGATTACTTCGTGTCTGAGAGCCCGACAGGCGTAGGAGGACCGGGAAGTCCGTTGCTCAACAGCGCGGCATCCAGCGTGACACCAAATACTCCGACAGTGAACGATTTGACGTCGCTGAACGTGCTGACGGAGACGCAGACGAACCTCTCCGTGGAAGGTACTTCCGGCTATGCCGCGGGACCAACTGTCCCGACATTTGAGCCTACCTTTATTGGCCAGAATACATGGTTTGAACGGTCGGGCGCTGCCGCGCTCGCCGCAGGCGCAGGCACCGGCACTTCGACGCTGGGGACTCCCGGAGTCTTCAATTTCACGACCGCCAATTACGCGCTGGTTGAGGGCTTTAGTTACGGCACTCAGGTGGAAGTGGACCTCAACAATGCTGCTCAGGTTCTCTACAGCAACCACAGCGAACTCGATCCGTTCAGCCAGCCAAATACCTCGGTAACAGTAAGCCAGCCTTTGTTACGTGGCCGCGGCCGGGACATCAACCTTCGCTATCTTCGCATCGGGAGAATTGACGAGAAGATCTCGCGCCTGCTCTTTTACCAGCAGCTCATCAGCACGGTTTACGGGATATCACGTCTCTACTACGATCTGGTGAGCTTGAACGAGAACGTGCAGGTGCAGCGAGAGACTCTGCGGGCTGCTCAGAAGCTTTTGGAAGACGACAAAGCACAGGTAGAGCAGGGGACGATGGCGCCGATTGGATTGACGCAAGCGCAATCACTGGTGACTTCAAGCGAACTGGGCGTCATTCAAGCCGAGGGACTGGCGCGTCAGCAGGAAGTCATCCTTAAGACTCAGCTTGCTAAGACCGGGGCCGCCGATCCAGTGCTCGCCAACTTACCGATTATTCCCACCGATCCCATCTCGATTCCACCTACGGACGAATTGAGGCCGTTGAATGAACTGGTGTCGGAGGCGCTGGCAACCCGGCCGGATCTGGCACAAGCCTCGCTGCAGATCGAAAGCGGACAGGTGGCGCTGAAAGCATCCGTTAACGCGGCCCGGCCGCAAGTGGATCTAATTGGTAACTTCCAAACACGGGGCAGCACTGAAGTGCCGTTCACCACGCTCGGCACGCCCGGTACAGGCTTGATAACCGCGCCCACCGACCTGGGTGTCGGCGGATTGCGCACGTCACGAATTTATCAAGCCGGGGTGCAGTTAAATCTTCCGCTGAAGAACCATGTCGCCCAGGCAGACGCCGCACGGGACCTATTGCAGGTCCGGCAGGCGCAAGCACGAACACAACTCTTAGCCAACCAAGTGCGAGAGGATGTTGAGAATTCAATCATTGCACTCGACACCGGACGCTCCGCGCTGAATGCGGCCATTCAAAGCCGGCAGTACCAAGAGCAACTCGTAGATGCGGAGAGAGACAAACTCTCAGTAGGCGCCTCGACCACCTTCCTGGTTGTTCAGCAGGAGAACTATCTGGCGCAAGCCCGGTCCACCGAGGTTGCTGCGAGAAGCGTTTGGGTGAAGGCCAGGGTCGCGCTCGACAGATCTGTTGGTGACTTGCTGCAAAGGAACGGCATTACATACGATGAGTCAGTACGTGGCGACTTGCCCTCGAGTCGTCCAAGCCATCCCTAGACTGAGATTCTACTTGAACTCGAGAATCTCCTTTTCTTTCGCTTTGGCGGCCTGATCGATCTTAGAAATCTGGCCGTCGGTCAGCTTCTGAATGGAATCGAGCGCCTGACGCTCCTCATCCTCGCTGATGAGCTTGTCTTTGAGCAGCTTCTTCAGTTGTTCGTTCGCATCGCGACGGATGTTACGGAGTCCGACCCGGCGCTCTTCGGCGATGTGGCTGAGCTTCTTAGCTAAGTCGCGGCGGCGCTCTTCCGTAAGAGGCGGAATGGGCACACGGATGATCTTGCCGTCGTTCGACGGGTTCAGTCCGAGGTCTGCATTGCGAATGGCTTTCTCAATCTCACGGATGGTGCTTGTATCCCAGGGCTGAACGGTAATCATGGCGGGCTCCGGCACATGAAGCTGGGCCACTTGATTCAACGGAACGGGCGAGCCGTAGTAGTCCACACGCACACTGTCGAAAAGGCTAATCGACGCGCGTCCAGTCCGAACAGTGGCCATTTCGCTCTGCAGATCAACCAAGACCTTGTCCATGCGAGTACGAGCGTTGCCCTCCACTTCTTTGACATTCTTAAACGCCGTGCTACTGGGAGGGACCGCCTGAGGTTCTTGTTTCATATTTTACGGAGTCACTCTTATCGGATCATGGTGCCAATAGGCTCGCCCATAGCCATTCGCATTATATTGCCGGGCACTTTCATGTCGAAGACGGTGATCGGCATCTTGTTGTCCCGGCACATGGCGACAGCAGAGGCATCCATGACGCCCAGAGCCTTTGAGAGCACCTCGGTGTAACTGACTTCGGGATATTTGACTGCGTCCGGGAATTTCTTGGGGTCTTTGTCATAGACGCCATCTACGCTGGTCGCCTTGGCGATGATCTGGGCGTGGATCTCTAAGCCGCGCAGCGTGGCTGCAGTGTCGGTGGAGAAGTAGGGGTTGGATGTACCGGCGGCGAAGATAACCGCGCGTCCCTTTTCCAGGTGACGGATAGCGCGGCGCCGGATGTAAGGTTCGGCCACTTGATGCATCTGGATGGCTGTCATCACTCGCGTGGGCAGGCCCATCTGTTCGAGTGCATCCTGAAACGCGAGGGCGTTGATGACGGTGGCGAGCATGCCCATGTGATCGCCGGTCACTCGATCCATGTGATAAGCGGCCGCTTTGATACCGCGAAAGATATTTCCGCCGCCGAGAACCAGCCCCATTTGAACACCTGCGCGAGCAACGTCGGCAACTTCGCTGGCCAAGACTCTGACACGCTCCGGATCGATGCCGAATGAAAGGGGGCCGGCCAGAGCTTCGCCGCTGATTTTGAGAAGGATTCTCTGATACTGTGGCATGCTGTATCGGACTGGCCCCAGTGGGATTGCTATTCGGAGACTGGGAGCGGACTTTCCTGCACGCCCGGCTGGTCGCCAGCATCACCGACTTTGAAGCGAACGAAACGAGCAACGCTGAGGTTGTCACCCAGCTTGGAGCCGGCAGTGCGGATCAACTCCGCAACAGAGATGGTGTTCTCGCGAATGAACGGCTGCTCCAGCAAGCAGACTTCTTCGTAAAACTTGCTAAGGCGTCCTTCGGCGATTTTGTCGACCATCTTCTCGGGCTTGCCTTCGCCGAGGGCGCGCTCGCGCTGAATGTCGCGTTCGCGTTTGAGGACGCTGGCGGGAACGTCTTCCTTGCTGACAAATTGCGGATTCGCCGCGGCGATCTGCATGGCGATATCGCGAACCAGAGTCTTGAATTCTTCTTTGCCGCTGACGTTTCCGGCATCGGTCTTCATTTCGAGCAGCACTCCAATTTGGGAGCCGGTGTGGATATACGTTCCGACAACACCATTACCGGAGATCTCGTACAGATTGAAGCGGGAGACAGTGATGTTTTCGCCTAGTTTGGCAATCTTGCCTTTGACGATTTCGCCAACGGTCGAGTTGCCGTCTTTGGCGAACTTCTGCTCGTAAAGAGCCTCGTGCGCCTTGAAGTTGGCGCGCTCGGCTTCGGTGACTTCTTCAGCGCGCACGATCTTTGGCTTGGTCTCGGCTATGTGGGCGGCAATGTCCGCGGTGAGGGTCTGGAAGTCTTCGGTGCGGGCGACGAAATCGGATTCGCAGTTCACTTCGACCAACACTCCCAGCTTACAGTCGGGACTGATGAAGGAAGCGATGAGGCCTTGCTTGGCCGAGCGGCTCTCTTTTTTTGTGGCCGCGGCGATGCCTCGCTTGCGCAGGATCACTTCCGCTTCATCCATGTCGCCATTGGATTCCTGGAGCGCCTTTTTGCACTCCATCATTCCTGCCCCGGTACGCTCGCGAAGCGTTTTGACTAACTGTGCACTAATCTCTGCCATATTCAAATCCTTGAACGTTTACACACATAAGGCGACCTAGCCTGAAGAGCCGGTCGCCTCAACTTTCTTCTTGTCTGTGACTGCCCGGAAGTTAATGTTCGCTGACGGTGGTAGAGGCGACTTCTTCAGCGGGAGCCTCGCTTCCGGGGCCCTTGCGTGGTAGTGTCTCAGGATCGTTAGCTGTAGCCAAGCTTTCCGACATTAACTGTTCGGCATACTTGGGATCGAGGTATTGGGTATATTCCTCGACGCTGCCTTCACCGGCGGGTTCGTCGTCGCTGACGATCTTCTCAGCCGTGAACTCCTGCTCAGTTGCCAGCGAACGGCCTTCCGCGACGGCGTCGGCGATCTTGGTAGTGAAGAGCCGAATGGCGCGCAGCGCGTCATCATTGCCCGGGATCACATAATCGACTTCGTCGGGGTTGCAATTGGTGTCGACAACCGCAACGACCGGGATGCCTAACTTGCGAGCTTCCTTGACGGCGATTGCTTCCTTGTTCGAATCGACGACGAACAGCATGTCCGGCAGCCCGTTCAGGTCTTTGATGCCGGCTAAATTTTGCTGCAGATGTTTCCGCTCCCGTTCCAGGCGGCCGACTTCTTTCTTGGCACGGCCTTCATAAGCGTTGTCGTTGTTGGCCATGGCGTCGAGTTCTTTCAGACGCTTGATGGAGCGCTGCACGGTGGTAATGTTGGTGAGCAGCCCTCCTAGCCAACGCTGGTTGAC
>CAXUCT010000156.1:0-7372 GCA_964249415.1 uncultured Bryobacteraceae bacterium
GACTAAGCTGAGCGAGATGTCTGACTGTGAGCTGAAACCCGGCTTACTAAGTCATCTTCGAATGCAAAATCCGGGCGTGGCCAGCCCTCCGCTTTCACATAAGCTCGGTAGCTTGCTTTCAATCCACTCTCAAATTCCGTGGGCTTAAAAGCCAGCATGCGTTGCGCCTTTGTCACAATTTGCGTGATAGCTGGAATATCGAAGTAATAGCCGAAGTACAGCTTCTCGCCCGCTGCCTGGCCGCCAGCCCGCTGGATGAGTTCGCGCGGCACGGAGATAACCTGCGGTTCCTTCATTCCGGCTGCTCGCGCCAAGTCCAGAACCAGTTCATGCTGGGTGACGGGCCGCGGATTCGCGGCATTGAAGGCATGGCCAACGGCGTTCCGCAGCCCCAGCGCTTTCAACGCCAGCTCCACTAAGTCCTTCACGTAGATGAACTGCATCAGCCGATGCCCTTCACTCGGCAGAATCACAGGCCGCCCGGCGCGGAAGCGATCCCAGAAGAAGGCTTCCCTGTAATACGGGTTGCCTGGCCCGTAAACAAAAGGCGGCCGCAAGGTAACAAGCGGGAACCCAGTGCGCTGGTGCATTCGGAATAGCGCCCGCTCACTCATGGCCTTGTTCCGCGCGTAGAGGTTCGGGTGATCGTCCGGAGCAAGCGCATCGCCCTCGTGATGGTTCAGGCCGTCGCCGTATGCCGCCACGCTGGACATAAAAACGTAGCGGCTTATCTTGCCCTCAAAGATCCTGGCGGTAGCCTCCACCTGCACCCCGGTGGTGCCGCGGTCCCAGTCATACACGTTGTCGTAAACGGCGTCGAACCGGGTGGATCCTACGGCGGCACGCACAGTGGCCGCATCATTCCGGTCCGCGACTAGGTTGCGGACGCGCTTACTAAATGGGTGAATAGATTTCCGGTGGAGGACGTGAACTTCGTGTCCGGCATGAAGCAGTTCATTGACCAGCAAGCGGCCAATAAACTTCGTTCCACCGATGACCAGAATGCGCTTCGAGTCTGGGTTCTCAGATCTGGAAGCACCTTTCTTCCTAGCGCTGCTCGGAGCGCCCGATACTCCTGGCGGGGGCATATCTACTAACTAATACGTTAGACGCCCCACTTTCGGAGGCGTCTTTAATCGTAATATTCCAGGCCGAGGTGCGTAATCAAATCCTCACCCTTCATCCAGCGCAGCGTATTCTTTAGCTTCATTAATTGGATGAAGATGTCGTGCTCCGGGTACAGTCCCGGCGCCGTCATCGGACCTTTGAAGTAAAAGGACAGCCACTCCTGAATACCCTTCATCCCAGCCCTCTGCGCCAAATCCATAAAAAGCACTAGATCGAGCACCAGCGGCGCGGCCAAAATCGAATCCCGGCATAGGAAATCGATCTTAATTTGCATTGGATAGTTGAGCCATCCAAAGATATCGATGTTATCCCAACCCTCTTTGGCATCCCCACGCGGCGGATAATAGTTGATGCGCACGGCATGGTACAGGTCCTTGTACAACATGGGGTAGAGATCCGGCTGAAGGATTTGCTCCAGCACTGATAGTTTGGTCTCTTCCTTAGTCTTGAACGAACCCGGATCTTCCAGCACCTCTCCGTCCCGGTTACCCAGGATGTTCGTTGAAAACCAGCCATTCACGCCCAGCATGCGGGCTTTGAATCCCGGCGCCAGTAGCGTCTTCATATACGTCTGACCGGTCTTAAAATCTTTGCCGCAAATAGGAACTTCGTTTTCGCGGGCTAACTCCAGCATGGCCGGAACGTCGGTAGTCAGATTCGGAGCGCCGTTCGCAAACGGCACTCGGAGCTTCAACGCCGCGTAAGCATAGATCTGGCTGGGAGCGATGTCGGGATCGTTGTTGCGCAGCCCTTCTTCGAACGACGCCACGCTTTGATGCACGGCTGCCGGCTTATGAAACACTTCGGTAGATCCGCACCAGATCATCACCAGGCGGCTGCAACCATGCGCTTTCTTGAAGTCCTGAATATCCTGCATCAGCGCTTCGGCCATGTCCATTTTGCTGCCACCGGACTTTACGTTCGGTCCGTTGATTTTGCGGACGTAGTTCTGGTCGAAAACCGCCTTCATGGGCTTGATGGCGGAAAGCGGTTCTTTCAGCTTCTCTAACAGCGGGCTCTCCAGCACCCTCGCCCGCGACGCAGCCTCGTAGCCGTTGTCCTCGTAAATGTCCCATGTTCCGAACGAGAGGCATTCAAGCGGCGCCAGCGGAACAAACTCCTTGATTTGCGGCGTTCGAGCGTCGGTCCGCTTTCCAAGGCGAATCGTTCCAAGCTGCGTTAACGATCCAATCGGTTGCCCTAGACCCTGCTTAATTGCCTCGACACCCGCGATGAAGGTAGATGTTACCGCGCCCATGCCCGGAATCAAAATGCCTAACCTCCCATCGGCGGGTGCGATGGCGACGTTATCCTGCTTTGACAATGCGAATTTCTCCTGACGAAACGCTGCGTGTGGCGCTGTGTGAAAGGGACAAGCCCAAAAGCGTGCCCGGCCGCATGCAGCCCTACGCGATATACTATCATTCGATGTCGCTTGAGCTTACGGGTACCGTCTCAACTCTCATTGTTGATGACGAGCAGCTAGCCCGCGAGGAACTCGCGTACCTCTTAAAAGAATTTCCCGAAATCGAGATCGTAGATTCGGCTTCGAACGGCATCGAAGCGCTCGGAATGATCGAGCAGCTCGAAGTTGATCTGGTCTTCCTGGACGTACAAATGCCTGGGCTGGACGGTCTTGGTTTAATCGGCAAACTACGCGAGAAAGGCGCTGCGCTTCCTCACTTCGTGCTCACCACCGCCTTTGATCATTACGCGGTAGAGGCGTTCCGCCTGGAAGCGGTGGACTACCTGCTGAAACCCATCGAAAAAGAGCGTCTGGCGGAAACGATCGCACGCGTGAAGCGCATTGCCGAAGAGAAGCAGCAGCCGGAGAGGTCCGCGGACACCGGGGCTGCCAAGAATCTTCTTCAGCGCAACAAACTTCTTGTGAAGGCGAACAACCGTAATTTGATCGTCGATGCGCAAGACATGATTTACGCGACCATCGACGACGGCTTAATTACCGTTGTGACTTCGCACTTTGAAGGGCAGTCCAACTACCGCACCATTGAAGAGTTGCAGTCGAACCTGGACCCGAACCTCTTCTGGCGCGTGCATCGTTCATTTCTTGTGAACATCAACAAGATCCGGGAGGTGATTCCCTGGTTCAAGTCCAGCTTCCAATTGAAGATGGATGATAAGAAACAGACAGAAATCCCGGTCAGCCGCATTCAGACGAAACGGCTGCGAACGCTTCTCAAGATCTGAACGTGCTTAGCGGTAGCGTTCTTCGAGATGCTGCAGGCGAGCGTCTAGTACTTGTTCGACGCGCATAAGAGCTTGTATCTGGGCATCGAAACGGGCGCTCATCTCGTTACGAAGGCCGTCGAACTTAGCATTAAACTCGTTGCGCAACGCATCAATTTGACGGTTGTTTAGCAAAATCCCCACCAGCACCGTAGCGGTTGGAATCACGATCGTCAGTATGGTTCCTTGGTCCAATCAGCTCTTATGGTCGCAATCCTGGAGGGTTGAGCAAGTCTATCGCCGGGTACTACTGAGCGCTCTGCTTGGGTGTCTGCTCTTTGGCGAGACGTACGCGAGCGCTATCCAGCTTTTTCCGGACTTTCGCCGATTCGTCCGGCTCGACGTCCGAGACGGAGCTGGTCGCCATGGCCTTCAAAGAAGTCTGCCATTGTGCAATGGCTTCTTTGATTTTGCCCTGTTTGAAGTAAACGTCGCCCAGGTGATCGTGAATTGTGGGATCTTTGCTCGATAGTTTCACGGACCGCGTGAGCTGTTGCTCGGCGTCATCCAGGCGATTCTGGTGAAAGTAAACCCAGCCGAGACTGTCAAGAAAAGCGTAGTTGTCAGGTTGCAATTGAATGGCCCGTTTGATGAAATCCTGTGCCTCTTGCAGGCGGATGTTTTGGTCCGCAAGCATATAGCCAAGGTAGTTCAGCGCCGAGGCGTTATTCGGGTCCAGATCAAGCACTTGCCGGAACGATTTTTCCGCTAACTCAAACTTCTTTTCGCGCTCGTAACCGGCGCCTCGCATGAACAGGACACCGGCTTTATCGTCGTTTGTTTGCGAAAGCTTGTCTGCTTGGTCCAACGCCTTGTTCATCTCACCGAAATTTTTACTTTTCTGGTAAATCTCCGCCATCGCTAAATACGTCTGCCGGTCGTTCTTGCCATCGAGCAGAGTCTTCAGCTCGGCAACGGACTGGTCTGTCTTGCCCTCGTCTGCTAGCAGTTCAGCGTAAGCGCCACGAATTGCGCGGTCGTTGGGAGTCTTCTTCAGAGCTGCATCTACTTCAGCCTGGGCTTTCGGATAGTCTTTCGAGATCCGGTAGGTCTCGATGATCTCGGCCTCCGCTTGCGGAGCGGCATCCGGATCGATCGAAGCGACTCCGCGGAACGATTCTAAAGCCTTGTCGTACTGCTCATTTTCGCGGTATAGCCCGCCCAACTCCAGCGTCATCCTTTCGCGAGAACTCTTCTCGGCCGGGCTGTAGGTGCGGCGGGCGGTCGAGTCAAGCAACCCCTTCAGCACCCCAATCGCTTCCCCTGTCCGGCCTTCCTCTTCGAGCAGCCGCACTTCGCTGTACCGCACTTCGGGATTGTCCGGCTCCAATTGCTTCGCTTTGTCCATCGCTTTACGGGCCTGCACCAGATCTTTTTGTTCGCGGTAGATCTGCGTCATACCTATATAAGGGGTGGCGTCCTGAGGATTGGCGGCCGCTAGTTCCCCATACGTTTTCAGTGCGTCGTCATACTTGCCGCCCAGCGCCTGATCTTGCGCCAGCGCCTGGCTCCACTCAGCATGCGTCGGGTCGAGCTCGATCGCTTTCTTGTAAGCGTTCGCTGCTAATGCGTACTCGTGCATTGTTTCGTAGTTCGTCGCCAGCGCCAAATACGACCGCGGCGATGGATTCTTCTTCGTCAATCGTTCGAGCAGCGCCGAGGATCCTTTGGCGTCGCCGCGATCGGCATACACGCTGGCTAAGCCCGTCACCGCGTCCTCATTCTCCGGATCGATTGTTAAGACCTTCTTGAACGCAGCTTCCGCGTCCACCGAATTTTCTAGCACTCGGTCCAAACGCCCCAACATCACCAGGCTGTCCACGTCCTTGGGGTCTTTCTCCGAAATGACTTTATACTGGTCGATCGCACGCCGTACCATCGCTTCATCGATGTGGTTGGCCTGTGCGTCCCCGATTTCCTGCGTATAGATGTGCGCCAGAACACGCCGCGCATTGAGGTCGTCCGGATTCTTCTTCAATGCGTCCTGAGCCTCTTCAACAGCTTCCCGCGTTCGGCCGGACACCCGGTACAATTCGGCGATGTCTTCTACCAGGAATGATGTACTTGGATCTTCCTTCATCGCCAGGCGGTAGTTCTCGATCGCCTTGTTTACATAGTCGCTGCGATTGCCGTAGGTGGCCGCCAACTCTTCATACAAATGGCCTAACGAAAAATGGTAATAGGCTGCGGCCTTGGGCGAACTCGACTCCTTCGTGGAGGGCGGCAGAGCGTGCTGTCCGTTCGGCTTTTCTAGCGTCGTCTGCCCCAGCATGAGACCTACCGGCGCTAGAAAGGCCGCCAGAGTTGCGATCGTAAATGCGCCTGCGGCGCGAACAGGTTTAAAGTAGGGATAAGACATTCGACCGCTTCGGGAAGTGACGGGAGTCGGGAGCGTGAGCCGGTGTGCTACTAATGCCGGGCTTAGTGACGCTCTCAGTATAACTCTTAAAATACCGATGCCAGCCGGATTAGCAGGGTTACTCGCGGCACCTGGAAACAGCGAACGTTTGCACCTTTAGCCATCTTTGCCCAATTGTCTCGCCTGTCTTCCCCGCTGATCGTTGTTCTCGGCCCTACCGGCTCCGGTAAGTCGGAGCTTGCCCTGATGCTCGCCCGTACCTTCGGCGGCGAGATCGTCAGTTGCGACTCCGTCCAGGTTTACCGGCGCCTCAATATCGGGTCCGCCAAGCTTAGCCAAGCCGAGCGCCGAGCTGTCCCTCATCACCTTATCGACATAATTGACGTGGAGCAGGAGATCACGGCCGGAGCTTATGCCCGTCTGGCGCGCACTGCGGTCTCCGGCATTCTCGTTCGCGAGCACATTCCGATCGTGGCGGGCGGTACTGGTTTTTATCTTCGCGCTCTGCTGGACGGCCTGTGGCCCGCACCTCCCAGAGATGAGGAGCTTCGGCGCCGGCTCAGTCAACTAGCGTCCCGGCGGCCCGGCGCTTTGCATCGGTTTCTTCGTCTATATGACCGGCCAGCAGCCCGTCGCATTCACCCGAACGATCTTCAAAAGCTGATTCGCGCTGCCGAGATCGCACTGCTTGCTCAACAGCCAGCGACTGCCGCACAAAACCGGCCTCGCGCTGCTTGGCAGGGGATCGTCCCTTTGAAGCTGGGCCTCGCTCCGGATCGGGCGGGCCTTTATGCGCGCCTTAACCAACGCTGCCTCAGCATGTTTGAAGGAGGTTTACTCGATGAAGCCCAATGGCTGCTGGACGCCGGCTTCTCTCCCGGCTTGCGACCGCTGCAAACGCTAGGATACAAACAAGCTTTCCAGCATCTGACGGGCAGCTTATCTTTTGAACAGGCCGTGGAAGAATGCCAAACCAAAACCAGGCAATTTGCCAAACGGCAGATCACCTGGTTCCGCAAAGAACAGAATGTCCACTGGCTGCCAGGCTTCGGAACGGAAACCACGGTCCAAACGCAGGCTGTGGAGCTCTGCGAAAAATTTCTTTCCCAAAATGCGATCGGCTGACCAAGCGGCTTCCCCTGTTAGCATGAGACGTGTTCAGGTGCCGTCCCGTCGCTGTTCTTTTTAGCCTGCTCGGGGCGCACTTGGCACAATCGGCGACTGTCCTCGTCCTTCAACTTCACAACAACTCACAGTATGCGGATTTGAACTGGGTAGGCGAGAGTGTTGCCGAAACGCTCAGAACGGAATTCAGTGCCGCCAATGAGATCGTGCTGGACCGCGATTCGCGCGCCGAAGGGATGCGGCGTCTTGCGCTACGGCCCGACGCCGGTTTCACGAAGGCAACTCTCATTCGTTTGGGCCAGACCCTGGACGTTGACTATATTTGTTACGGCAATTATGACGTCAACCTGCCCGCCACCGATAAAGAGCTGAAAAACAGCTCTATCCAGGTAACGGCTCGTTTTCTGGATCTCAGGAAAATGCACGAAGGCCCGGAACTGTCCGAAGCCGGTAAGCTATCCGATCTGTCCCGCTCTGAAGAGCACCTTGCCTGGCAGTCGCTGAAGTACTTGC
>CAXUCT010000156.1:7382-9738 GCA_964249415.1 uncultured Bryobacteraceae bacterium
ACAAAAGCTGGTGCGCCTTGATGCGGAAGAGAGCTATGTGCGTGGCTTGCTCTCCTCCAACCCCGAACAGCAGCAAAAATGGTTCAGGCAGGCCGCGCTTATTGACAGCAAGTTCTCTAGCCCAGCGTTTGAACTGGGCAAGCTGTTTCTCGCTCGCAAAGATTATCCTCAGGCCATGTCCTGGTTCCAGCACATCGCCGCCACGGACCCCCGCTACCCTGAAGCTCGCTTCAAGATGGGAATCAGCGCCTACGGCTCTGGGGACTTCACTTTGGCGGGCAAGTATTTCCAAGAGGTCGTAAAGGCTTTCCCGCTCAGCGAGGTCTACAACAACTTGGGCGCGGCCGAGAACCAACTCGGCTTACCCGTTGCGCTCGATAATTTCCGCCATGCCCTAGAAGCAGATCAGAACGATCCGGTGTACGTCTTCAATCTTGGCTCGGCTCTTTTGAGAAACAACTACTTCGACGACGCCGTGAAGCGCCTGCAATCCCTTGTCGACCGCAATCCGGACGACACAGAAGCCCGTGCGCTACTCGAGCGCGCGCGCCGGCACGAGATGCCCGCCACCGGAGCCAAGCCGGACTTCCCCAACCGCCTGAAGCAGAACTTCAATGAAATTGCCTTCCGCCAGCTAAAGGCAATGCTGCAAACCAAAGGCAGCGAATAGCAGCCGTCGCGAAACCGGACAGAGCTACAGCGAATTCTTCAAATGGGTTGTCACCAGACGCTTATTCCGACGCTTGATGTACGTGAACAGTAAAGCGGCTGCCAGCATCAGCAATATAACTTGGATAATCATTAGAAATCTCCTAGTTGAAGGCCTTGGTTGCCCTCTTCTCCTGTCATCGGCACAATCGCAAACCGCCTTTAGAGCACGTCCATTCAAAACCGGATGGGCTCAGACTTTTCCTGGCTTATTCCGCTTTTCGAGCGGTTTATAATCGGAGAGCCTTTATGCTAGAGGCTTTCGGCCTAACGGATCCGGGCTGCGTCCGCGCGAACAACGAGGACTATTTCATCAACGACAAGCGCTACGGGATATTTATCCTGGCAGACGGCATGGGGGGCGCCAATGCCGGCGAATATGCGTCGCACCTCAGCGCCCAAAAGCTTCACGAAGTCCTGCGCGAGACCGCTGGCCGCGATGGCTCGGACGCTCTCGAGCGCGCCTTCCGCGAAGCCAATTCAGCGGTTCGCCAGGCCTCCAAAACCGATCCTCAGTTTGAAGGCATGGGCACGACGTTGCTGGTTGCGCGCGACATCGGCGGCGGTCAGCTGGAGATCGGCAGCGTGGGTGACAGTCGCGCCTACCTGTGGTCCCGCCACATCCTCTCGCTAGTCACTCAGGATCAGACGTGGGTCGCCGAAGTCGGCTCTCGCCTAGGCCTTAGCGAGGAAGCGCTCAAGAGACATCCCATGCGGCACGTCCTGACGATGGCGGTGGGGACCGCCGATGACCTGCGCATACACTCCAGCATCATCAATATGCAGAATGGCGACCAGGTTCTTCTCTGCTCCGATGGCCTGCACGGCGTGCTCGACGAAAAAATGTTGCGCGACACGCTCGATTCAGAGAAATCTCTCGGAGACAAATGCCACTACCTTGTCGACGCCGTGAAGGAAAAGGGCGGGCCGGACAACGTAACGGTTCTGTTGATTCAGCTCCTCTAATTTTCCGCGGCTCAGACGCGCCTGCCGCCACAAGCGGAAGGGCGCATTCTTACACGAGGCCGCATGAAACTCATCTCCGCTACTCCGTCCGTATCTCTGGTTCTGATCCCTTTTCTGGTGGCGTTGCCACTCTCTGCGCAAGCGTCTTTGCCGGCCCAGGCGCCCGCTTCGAATGACTTGGCTGCACACGAGGTTACTGCACGTGATCTCGCTGCAGCTGACGCGCCAGTCGGCGGCGCCATCGACAAATTAGATCTGCAGATTCGGATGGCCGAAAGCGACGGACCCGAGGCCAAAGCGAACTCAACTGCGGCCAAAGGCTTTACGGTCGCAGTCAGCAACGCCGCGGGCGCTGCTGTCCCCGACGCCGCCGTAGCTGTTCGACTGCCCGATAACGGACCTACAGGGACGTTTGCGGATGGCTCCCATTCCGCGGTCGTTTACACCGATCCCGCGGGCCGCGCGCATCTACCCGCCGTTCGTTGGAGCGCGCTGCCAGGCCCTTTGGGCATGCGAGTCACCGCCACTAAGGGCAACAGCCACGCCGCGCTTCTTTATAACGAAACGCTCACTTCCGACACCGCCACCGTCGTGCAAGTGCCCGCGGTCCCGGTGAGCGCACAGCCCACCCCTCCACAACCAGGGCAAGCCGCCGCTCCGCCACAGGCCGCAAGAGTTAGCG
>CAXUCT010000157.1:0-9719 GCA_964249415.1 uncultured Bryobacteraceae bacterium
AGCCCTTCGAACCGGTCCTCAATGGCTTCGTTTTTTCAATCGCGCAAATCGAACAACACTTGGGGCGCGTCCAGGCCCGAAACATGTCCCGTCCCTCCGGCCCAACAGATAAAACTACCCGCCGCGCCGCCTAATTGGCAAATATGCAGATGATGTTACTTACTATGCCAACTTACTATGCCGGTGTAAGTTCTTCCGCAGGTGCTGGATACCACTCGGAAAACCAGAATGCGTCGGGAGTGGAACCGTATTTCTGATACCGCTCCAGCCTGGCTCGTCCTTCCGGAACAGTGGGGCGATGCCCAATGGGCACCCACCATAAACAGTAATGTGGCACGGTCATCTTTTGAAACCACTTCTGGCGGTCACGAAGTACTCCCAGATGTTGGGATTGGTAAACGTAAGCCTTGAGGTCATCCAAAGACTCCCAGACCGACATATTCATAATGACGAACGGATCATCGTTGTAGGCGAGATCAGTAGCATTGCCTTGTTCCGATTGAAGGCGCCATACGAAACCAGGACTGTTGTCCGCGAGCCGATTAATAGGCTCCAGCTGAGCAACGAAGGTCTGGATTTTCGGATCGTCCAATGGGGCGATTAAACGAGCGACATTAATCTGGGCCAGATGGTGACTCTGCATGCTGCGATTCTACTCGAGAGCTTGCGCCTGTATAACAGCAGCCATGCCGCCACCGCTCTTCCAACAGCCGACGTGCCGCCTACGGGGTTAGCCTGTAAAAGCGCGAGCTCTCCTGGTCTGGGAACTCGCCGCCGCTGAACGGCAGGTGATCTTGGCCCGGCAGTAAGACAGAAGGCCAGGCAGCGGCCGCTTCCTGGGCCGAATAGAGGCCGTCTGTCACCACTATCTTTGCGCCGGCGGCACGGAAGGCTTGAAAAACCTTTTCGCGAGTAGCAGGGCTGGCATGCCAGAAAGCGCTAACCGATTCCGGGTCGTCCCGCAGGCAGCTACCGCTCATCGTCCATGGCCTCACGTAGCGTACCGGTATCTCAGAGACAATGCGCACCTTGTCCAGGCGCGCCCAATCTGCGTTGATACCCAGGCCGATGTAAGCGATCTTGTCACCCGGCTTCAATCCCAAAGCTTGAAACCGCTTCGCAAGCGTGTCGTTCAGATTGTGTTCAGCTTCCCTGCCGTGTACTAAATCCGACATGGCAACCTTAATTGGCCGGCTAAGTTTCCTAACGATAAACAAGGCCAAAAAAAGCAAGCAAATTGCTTGGAAAGCGAGCGACGCACGCGATCTCCAGTAAGCAGGTATGGAGTCCACTCCAACCAGAACAGCGCCCCAAATCACCAGCAGAAAGCCAGCTATGTAGCGCTTGTCAACGAACACCAGGCAATAAAGTGCAATACCGGCGGCACTGGGCAGAAGCACGGGCCAAAGTGACAGCAACCTGGACCAGGACCGCCGAAAGCTTGTCAACACCGCCAGAAGGATGCATGGCAGAAACACCGGCGATCGTAGCAGAAGTAAAATGCTGAAACTCGCATTGGAAGCTAACACCGTGACTTGCCTTTGTAAGCGGAGCTTCGGCCGAATTCCCTGGTACCAGTAAGAAGGGTCATACCACGGCGGATAAGTGCCCAGTACTGGGCTACCAAAGACGTAGGTGGACGGAGTCTGGATCACTAACTTAGTAGGGTGGACGGGCACGCCGATGTCATATGGTTCACCTTGCCAATGGATGGAGCGAGCGGCACCCGAGACCTCCCATCCATAGTTGAGATTTCCGGATTCACCGATTGTGAAGCGGCCTTCTTTAACCCAGAGAGCCGCGAGGAAGGGTCCCGCGGTGAGAAGGTAACAACCGACGATGAGGAAGGCCGGGCGCACCCACGGGTTGCCCCTTACGATGAGGCGCAGAACAATAGCAAGAAGAAACACTGGGCTCAATGCCGCAAAGGCAGTTCGCGCTAGATAGAAAAGACCGAAGATGATGCCTATGGCTGCACAGGAGACCGCGCTTGGTCCTACGCGGAACATACGGAGCGTCAATGTTGCTAGCGCCAGAGTCAAGACCATCGCTATCATGTCCGGTGAGCAGTATCCGATATTGATAAGATACAGTCCCGCATAGATATAAGAGGTGTAACCGGCTATATAGATGGCGTTTCTGGAAAGCCCGTTTTCCGGATGAACCTCTAAGAGTTCCCGCAAAAACCAATAAAACACCAATAGACCAGACGCGTACGCCAGAAAGTTAACAAGGTGCAATGTGGCTACTTGCCAATAAGGCCCCGGATGGAGAACGAGAAAGGCTAACGCGAGTAACCAGGAATACAGCGGACTCCAATAGGCATTTAAGGCCGCATTCCAATTGCCCACGGCGTAATATCCAGCGATATCCAGATAGGAGATGCCATCAGAGAAGATCCGATGGCGCATGTACCAAGTCTGCACTGCCCCAAGTAGAAGCGCCGCCGTACAAAGGAAGCTAATGATTAGCCGCTCGGTTCTATTATTCCTGGTCAAAATTAATGATTTTGTTACTTGAGTCGCAAATACAGCAAACGCCGGAGCGGCGGTTCACAACCAAGTCTAGAATATCTCAGGGCGCTGCCTTTCGCCGGGTACACAGGATGAGCCGGATTGCCGCTCCAATCCGCTAGAATTGCTAATTGTTGCCCCGAGATCCAGTAGTAGGCGGCGCCAGTGTGAGCAGTCCTGAATCTGAACTGGCGCTTTGGAGAGAAAACGCCCGGAACCGTTTCGACGCCTTTAGTACTGGCCGTTCCGAGCACTTTATCGCGCTCGCAGCGCTTCTCTTGCTATACCTTGCTGTAACCGCGCTATCCGGGTCGCGTGAACTGTGGCATGACGAACTTTACACTTACTACATTGCGAAAGCTCCCTCGCTTGCGCGATTGTTTCGGGAACTGCAGCTTGATCTGAATCCGCCGCTCGAATACCTTTCAGTGCGGGCGTCGCTGAGTGTTTTCGGTGACAGTGCCTATGCCACGAGACTCCCTTCCATCATTGCGTTTCTGGTTGGAAGTCTCTGCTACTACCGATTCATATCGAAGCAGCTTGGTTGGATGTACGGGGTGCTAGTGGTGCTGGTTTGGTGGTCCACCCCGTTTTTGATTTACTCTACCGAGGCGCGTCCGTATGCCCTAGTGGTTGGCTGGTTTGGTATTGCAATGCTGGCCTGGGAACAGGCGAGCAAGACCGGACGCAGCAAAGCCTCCGTCTTGTTGCTCGCGGCAGCAGTAACCGGCATGATGTTGAGCCATATCTTTTCGTTGTTGTACATTCAGCCATTCTGTTTGGTCGAAGCATGGCGGCTTTACCGTACGCGGCGCTTCGATTGGGCGCTGGGGGGTGCGCTGCTGATTCCCGCCATGATTCCGTTTGCTTTTGTGAAGTTCATGGCGCGGTTTAGATCGTCGCTCTTTCCGACCGTTTTTGCAGCCTCCCCACGCAGACTCGCAGCCTTTTACTATCACATTTTGTCGCCGGAAGCTCTGGCCCTCGCTATCGCAGTAGCTGCCGCTTTGGCTCTCGGCTTCCGGTCAAAGAGCTTGCGCACGAACTCAGCAAAGATCATCACTAGCACTGATATCATATTCACCGCCGGCCTGCTGTTGCTTCCCGAGCTCGTCATACTAGCGCTGATAAAGACCCACGGGGCTTTCTTCCCGCGGTATGCCATTCTGTTCGGGCTTGGACTTGCCTTTCTAGTCGTGTTCGGCGTCGCGCAACTGACAGATACCAGCCGTCTCGCCGCCGGCGTGGCATGTTGCGTCCTATTTCTCTACGATACCGGTGCCATCGTATCGGCGTACAAAGCGTTTCAGATAGAAAAGGCGTGGCCAGCCAAACAAGCAGCCATGCTGCGGACGCGCCCCGACCTTCCGATTGCCGCCACTAACGGTGTGACCTTCTTGCAGATGAGTCAGTACGCGTCCCCCGCTATGGCTCAGCGGCTCTATTATTTGACTGATCGGGACTTAGCTATTCGTTACGCTCATGCGACGATGTTCCAGGATCTTGGGAGTCTCAAGAGATACTTTCCCATTCACGCAACCGTCCAGCCATACTGGCAGTTTGTTGGCCAGCACTCGCAGTTCCTTGTTTTCGGCAGTGCGGAGTGGCCGGAGGATTGGCTGATCCGCTGCTTGCGGGACCAACATGCGAACGTACAGCCCGTAGGAAGTTTCGTCGGTCCATACAAAGATTTTGAGCTCTTTCAGGTGACAATGCCTTCTTCTCAGAGGGAGCCGGGGCCGCAGCGGTGAGGCACAAATGGGGCGGCGCGCCTCTTAGCCCGTTCGACCTGCTTGAGATTTGCCTCACACTGCTCTGCCTGTGGATCGCGTTCGCTCGGCCTACAGCCGGAAGTAAGTGGTTCGCGCCCATAGAAGGCGCTCTCCTAAAACTCAGCCGGCGTCCCCGGCTTTGCGCTCTGATTCTCTTTTCTTTTCCCATTGTTTTCAGGTGTTTATTACTTCCAGTCTACGCGCCGCCTCTTCCCTTGATATCCGATGAATATGCGTATCTGCTGCAATCCGATACCTTCGCGTCGGGAAGGCTGACGAACCCGTCTCCTCCCCTTCCGCAGCACTTCACGGCTGTGTATATCCTGGCTCAACCTACTTATACGGCGGAGTACCAGGTCGGACAGGGACTCACCCTCGCCTTGGGGCAACTCGCCACCGGTGTTCCGTGGGCAGGTGTCGTCTTGAGCATGGGGGTGTTGTGCGCATTAATCTACTGGGCTCTGCTGGCTTGGTTGCCTCCGGTTTGGGCGTTTGTGGGCGCAGCCATTATTGGCGACATCGAGTTAGGCGTGCTGAGCTACTGGATGAATAGTTATTGGGGCGGGTGTGTTCCCGCGATAGGCGGAGCGCTCGCGCTGGGGGCCTTGCCTCGAATTCGCGAGCGGCGCCCAGTTTCCTTTTCGCTACTTATGGTGGCTGGGTTGACTATCTTACTTAATAGCAGGCCGCTGGAGTCAGTTTTGTTGAGTGTACTGGCCGTGGGAGTGTTGCTCTATTGGACGCTCTTCTCAAAAGAATTGAGTTGGCCTGCTCTAGTGGGCCGCGTTGTTCCGTCGCTGGTCCTGAGCTTCGCGGCGGCCGTTGCGTTCGCCGGATATTACAACGGGCGTGTTACTGGGAAGGCGGCAGAGTTTCCGTATCTTCTCTACCGGAGCGAGTATGGTCTGCCACAGGGATTCTTTTGGCAAAAGCCTGTTCATGTGACCGCAGCCTTACCCGCCGACATAAGAGCCGAGTATGAGGATCAACTCCGGCAACACGAGCGGCGTACATCCTTGAAAGGGTTAGCGGACGCTACAGGTGGAAAACTAAGAAGATTTTGGGAGTTTTATGTTGGAGTGCCGCTGACAATTCCGCTCTTGTTTCTTCCGTTCATCTGGCGCACCGGGAATATGGGGCTGGCGTTCTGGGCATTGACGATTGTTCTCGGCTTGGACAATATGCTGTTCTTCGCATTCTTTCCTCATTATGCGGCTGCGGTAACAGTGTTGATTGCGCTGGTATTGGTCCAGTGTATTCGCCGGATGCGCGTCTCCGGGCAAGCCGGGTTATTTCTCTCGCGTGCACTTCCGCTAGTGTGCTTGCTTGGACTCCTGATTCCAATGTGTGGCCGGTTTTCCGAAGGTCTTCTGCCGATGCAATTCGCTGGAGTAAGCAGACTATGGCAATCCGAGTTCTTGCATGAAGTCTCGCGCGAGCAATTCGTTCCTCAACTGGAACGGCAGCCTGGTAAGCAACTGGTGCTGGTTCGGTATCAGCCTTACGACGGTGAGAAGAAGAGGGAATGGATTTTCAATAGGGCCGATCTCGAAAGCGCAAAAATCGTGTGGGCGCGAGAATCGGGCGACCCCTCATCGGATGACCAATTGATCCGGTATTTCCCGGGCAGGAAGGTTTGGTTGGCCGAGCCGGACTCCAAACCACCACGCGTCACGCCCTACCCGCAGGAGGGTCGGGCAACCCGCTGAGACCCGCATCGGTTGGCGGCTTGTGTTACTCTCCATTTCATATCCGTTTTTGGCGGCCCGGGTCGCTCGCTGAACACACCATTCCAAGTCTCGCTGGAGACGATTTAGGGGAGTTGTCTTGTGATCAGACGCAGCTTTGCAATTACGCCGGTTTTCCTTCTTTTTACTTCTTGTCTTCTTGCGCAGACCTTTCGCGGCGGAGTGTCTGGCACGGTAACCGATCAAAGTGGTGCCGTAGTGCCTTCCGCAAGCGTGCGACTTACAGGCACAGATACGGGACTTACGCGAACGGCCGCTGTCTCTAGTGCCGGTGAGTTTGCGTTCCAAGATCTCCCGCTGGGTAAGTATTCGCTCACCGTCAGCGAGTCTGGATTCCAGACGGTCGACGTACACGACATCAACGTCGAAGCGGGCAAGATTTACGATTTCCCCGTTAAGCTCCCTGTTTCCTCACAGGCCACCACAGTGGAGGTGGCGGCCAATACGGTGCAGATAGAGACTTCTTCGTCAGCGCTGACCAGCGTTATTCCCACTAAGGCGATTCTGGATATCCCCTTGAACGGACGTGATTTCACGCAGCTTCTGAAGCTGAATCCGGGCGTGAACGCCGCGGGCTCGGTAAATGGCACGCGCACGAACTCCATCAACTGGCAGATCGATGGCGCCGACAACAACGATCAGTGGCACAACTCGCAAGCCGTCAACCAGGGCGGTGTTTCGGGCATCGCCGGCACCCTTCTTCCTATTGACGCCATCGATGAGTTCTCGCTTCAGACCAACAGCAGTGCAGAGAACGGACGTAATAGCGGCGGCGTGCTAAACCTGGTCATCAAGTCCGGAACAAATGACTTCCACGGTTCGTTGTATTACTTCAACCGGAACGAATTTCTTGCCGCTCGAAACTGGTTCTCAAGCGCAAACCAGCCTAAGCAGGAGCTTCGGAATAATCAGGAAGGTGGTTCGCTAGGCGGTCCTATCTGGAAAAATCATACCTTCTTCTTCTTGACCTACGAGCAGCAAAATTTCCTGGCGGGCGACACCACCGTAGGAACAACCCCTTCTGCGGCATGGATTGCACTAGGAGAGCAGGTCTTGGCCCAAAAGAGCGTAGCGGTGAATCCTGTTTCCTTGAACCTGATTCATGCGCTGTGGCCCGCAAACAGCCTAACCGGTCCAGCGACCCAAAACAACTTTTTTAGCAACGGCAACAATACCTCTGATAGCTATAACGGAATTGTAAAGCTGGACCACATCTTTAACGAGCGGAACAACATCGCTGTGCGCTACTTCGGTGGCACAGGTTCACAGACCGCCGCCGTTGGGTCTGCGATTCCTGATTACTTCCAAGTGGCCCCCAGCAGGATGCACAATTTCTCTTTCGTCTACAACTCGGTAATATCGCCAAACTTTGTCAGTCAGACGCTGGCCGGTGTCAACTACTTCAAGCAAGTGTTCAACGATGCAGCAACCGGCTTTAACATCCCTGCTCTCGGGTTGAACACTGGAGTCACGAACCCGTCGCTATTCGGATCGCCCGATATCACAATCAACGGGTTCGATGAGATTGGGCTGACGCCGCCGCTCGGACGAATCGATACCACGGGGCATATTGACCAAACGTTCACGTATACCAAAGGCACGCATCAGTTGCGCTTCGGTGGTGAATACCGGCGAGCACGACTGGACGTGTTCTATGAACGGAACGCCAGAGGTGACTTTACGTTTAATGGCTCACAAGGAAACTGGAATACAGGCAATCCTTCGCTTGATTCGCTTTCAGACTTCTTGGCGGGGTATGTAGCGCCAAACCAAGCTACCATCACTTACGGTGACTTACAACGTAATTACTATCTAAACGGCGTCACGAGTTTTGCCCAGGATAGCTGGAAGGTACGTCCCAATCTGACTCTGAACTACGGCTTGAACTGGGTGTACCAGAGTCCTATTCACGATCCCACGGACCGCATTTCCACATTCATCCCCGCCGATGGCGGTATCACTTATGTGAATCAAATAGGTTCGCTCTGGCCGCACGACTTTCATGATTTCGGACCCCGCTTTGGTTTTGCTTTTCAACCCAAGGCCGTCAGCAAGCTCGTGGTTCGCGGTGGATACGGCATTTTCTATCAGGTTCCCAATGTGAATTACTTTGGCGACAGCCGTCCGCCAGATCACGGCGCCACCGGCATCTTAGCGAATCCCGGCGGCATTTCGCCAGTCTATACGTTGGCGAATCAAGGTGCATTCACCATTCAGCCTGGGGTTCCGGTATTCGGTAGCTCCGCCTTCCCCACCGGCCCATTCGGCGCGTTTTCAGTAAGTCAACACTTCGTTACCGGGTACTCACAGAATTCAAATCTGAATATTCAGTACCAAATCAATCCATCCTCGGTGCTCGAAGTAGGATATACAGGCAGCTTGAGTCGTCACTTGCCCGTTACTCTGGATATCAATCAGATTCCGGCCGGAAGTCCCGAGGTGAACAGTTCCCGTCCTTACTACAGCCAGTTCCCTAATTTAGCTGCAATCAACGAAGTTCAATCGGTCGGAAACGGCTATTACAACGGCATGATCGCCTCCCTGCGCACCTCCGGCTATCACGGCTTCAATCTCAAGTTGAACTATACCTACGGCCATGCCCGTGACGATCTCTCCGCAACGCGCAGTACCACCCCGCAAAACAGTTACTGCTTGCGATGCGACTATGGCAATGCTGATTTTGATATCCGCCACTCGTTCGTGGGGTTCATCAGCTATAACGCGCCCGCACCGTCACATTTCAGAGCTCTGTTGGGCGGTTGGCAATTCAACTCGCTTCTGACTTTCTATACAGGGTCTCCGTTCTCGGTATATAGCGGAAAAGACTCGAGCGGTACCGGAGAGAACAACGACCGGGCGGAAGTGGTGAGCAATCCATTCCGGAACGTGCCCCCGGATAGTCAACCCAACTATGCGTCTTGGTTCAACCCGAACGCTTTTGCCTTGCCAAACCAGGGCACGTACGCAAACCAACCGCGCAACGAGTTCTATGGGCCGCCAACAGAGCAAGTAGACTTCTCGGTTTTTAAGAACACGAGGATTACAGAACGAATAACAGCTCAGCTCCGTTTGGAAATTTTCAACCTGTTCAACACGCGCGACCTGGCGCCTCCGGGTTCACCCTCCGTGGGGCTGAAGACTTCGAGTAACGAATTATCGAGCAGCGGTTTAGGCCAGATCAACTCCACGCTGGGGAATGCGATTGGCGCTCCAGGAATTGGGACCGGTGAGCCTCGGAATGTGCAGTTGGCGCTGAAGCTGGTATTTTGACGCGGGTCGCGGCTGCGTGAAGTTATGGAAGGTCCGGCCAGTAACCTGGCCGGGTCCGCACCCGCAGTTGCGGCCTGTTCCTGACCTTCAGCTCCAACGAATGGAAGCTTGTGCCTTCGGTCCGTTCTGGCGTGAACGTAACCATATAACGGCTATGAATTTCGCTACCTATCTGGATGAAATCGTTTTCCATTTTCCGCTGCGTTTCGAAGCGCAGGCTTCGTCCACCCGTTGCGGTAGTCAAGACAGCAGTCGTGTTTTGCTTCGCCAGCCGCGCGGTTTCCGTGATGGCGTCTTTCAAGCCGCGCCCTTCCTGCGGAGAGTACTCGGAGGATTTCGTAGTAAACTGAGTGAGGTATGCTGAATACGTCAGGCTGTCGATAGTCACAGCCGATCGCTCAATTTTTGAGAGCAGA
>CAXUCT010000158.1:0-1234 GCA_964249415.1 uncultured Bryobacteraceae bacterium
ACAGAGCTGGCGATGGCACCGCGGACTGCGCCGAACAAGACTTTTTCGAGCGCTACGAACCAGACGGGCATGGGGGCGAGAAGGCGGTCGTCTATCTCGCGCGCGAATCCGAGATCCAGGACCAGCGGCAATGTTACGCCCTGCATAGCCGCAATCATGCCGGTGAGCGCTACGATGCCGGGCAGCATGAGAGCTGCAAAATTTGGAGCAGCCAGACCAATGCCGGGCAGTACTTTGCCGAAGATGAACAGGAAGAATAAGGGCTGCATCAAGGCCTGCAAAAGAAATGGAATGAATTCGCGTCCGGTGACAACCAGGTCACGGCGAAAGGTGGCCAGGAAGGCGCTGGTGGCTAGCGATGCTCGCGAGCCGGGGTACTGTGCATTCATCATCAGCGAAGATGTCTCCCTGTTAGGGCTAAAAACACTTCTTCGAGAGACGGCTTCTTCACGCTCACATTGCGGACTTCGGCGCCAGCTTCTACAACCGCTTGCGCGGCACGTCCAATTAATGTATGCACGTTGTCGCCAAAAAGTTTATGCGTGTAGGATCCGGGCTCATCAGCGCTGGTCTCTGCGGGGGTCAGGTCCACTTTCGCCGTTCCCGGAAGAGCGCCCAATACTGCCGAGATGCGGCTGTTGATTTCAGCGTGTTCGGCGGCAGTGGTGAATGTCTGCAGTTCGAGCGCGCTGCTTCCGGGCAGAGTGCGCTTGAGCGCTTCCGGGGAATCGTTCACCAGAATTTTGCCGTGGTCCATTACGGCGATGCGGCCGCACAGCTGGTCCGCTTCCTCCATGTCGTGCGTGGTGAGCAGAATGGTTAATCCGCGCGCGTGCAACTCGCGGATTTTTTCCCATAGGAACAGACGTGATTGCGGATCGAGATTATTGGTGGGTTCATCCAGGAACAGCACCTCCGGTTCGTGCATCAAGGCGCGGGCAATCATCAGGCGCTGGACCATGCCGCCGGAATACTGGCTGACCTTGTCGTTTTTCCGCTCTCCTAGCCCGAGTTGATGGAGAAGACTGTCTGCAAGCTGGTCGCGCTCGCGACGGCCCACGCCGTGGTAAGCCGCATGGAAGGTGAGAATCTCGCGCACCTTCAGACTTCGGTCGAGATTGCTCTGCTGCGGCACGACGGCGATGAGTTGTTTGACGCCGATAGGGTCGCGGGAGACATTCACTCCACCGATCGCGGCGGCGCCCGATGTGGGCACGATCGCTGTGGTCAGGAC